>NZ_JBBCQL010000010.1:0-38452 GCF_037149975.1 Chryseobacterium sp. VD8
AAGCTCAGAAATATCAATTTCGTTGGTGAAGAAACGGATATCTAATCCTTTGGTTTCTTCTTCAAAAACTTCTTCAATGGTCTTATGCGCCAAAGATTTTTTATGCTGACTTCTGCTGAAATTTCTTCCTGCTCCGTGAGGTGCAAAACCCAGATTTCTTTCGTTGGTTGTTCCTTTTACTATTAAAACAGGTTCTGCCATATTCAAAGGAATCAATCTCGGACCTGTAATATCCGGCATAAATTTATCATCCAAAGGCGTTGCACCTTTTGCGTGGTAGAATAAATCTCCATCTCTGAAAACAAAATTATGCTCATTCCAGTATCGGTCTTCTTTCTCGATTCCCAATTTATTCAAAGCGGCATCATGAATGGAAATATGGTTTTCTTTCGTCCATTTTCTGATTAACTGCAAAGCTTCCCAATATTGTTTTCCTTCTTCCGTTTCATAAGGGATCCATGCGTTTTCTCTTAAGGTTTCAGGAGAGATTTCCATTCTGAACTGGTTCGCAACCTTCATTCCTTTATCATATAAAGCTGCTCCCGGAGCTCTTGAACCGTGGTGTGTTACGAGCATCGTGTTTCCTGTATTTTTGGAAATTCCGACAAACAGGAAATGGTTTCCGTCGCCCTGCGTTCCCATATGCGAACGCGCAATGCTGATTAATTTTTCATCATTCAGGAAATCGTTTTCTCTGAAAGCATTCATTAATTCCTGAGACATCGGCATCTGTTCTCCTCTCGGTCTTCCACCGTATCCGAAATGCGTGATAGAATGAGCTGCATCCAACACTTCTTTAGGATCTGCTTTCCCAAAATCCGTCAACATCACAGAACAGCAGATATCTGCGCTATGGAATCCCGGATGAATCGCATTTTTTGCCACAACCACACCGCCAACAGGAATATGACCTGCAGGACCTGTAGGACAAGCATCCGGCATAATGGCTCCGTTTTCCAGAGTCGGCGTTTTCATCAGGACTTTCATCGTGTTGATTACTTTTTCCACGTTATCATTTTCACTTTCGTGTTCTGCTCTGATGTTGATCACAAAATCTTTTGCCGTTTCATAAAGCGGAATCAGTTCGGGCTGTTTAAACTGTTCCAGATATTCTTTTATCTGAGTTTCGTCTAAATTATTTTCGTTGATGAATTCAATCGCTTCTTTAAACCATTTCGCTGGTCTGTATCCTAATTCGATTAAATGATTTCCGTTAAATTCCATGTGTTCTCTCATTTTGATGATGCAAAGTAAGAACTAAAGTGTGCAATCTTTTTGCGCAGATAAAATTATTTTAATTATTTTTGAGGAATTAACCACAAAAGGCACAAAAGTTAGTTGACACACGAGTCACATTAGTTTTAAGTTAAATGATTGAGAATATTTTAGAGCACATCAGATTTAAAAATCAAAGATTTTTGTGAGGAACAAATAAAGCTCTAAAGTGGATATTGAATCATTTCAAATAAAAAAATAGTGTCCTTCGTGAACGTGAAATGGTTTTTTAAAACCTTTCTACACAGATATTGCTCCGATCGGGCGGATTTCTGTTATTTATAAATAAAAAATTAAGATATGTTATTTGAACAATTAGAAAAATCGGCAGAGGAAATCCAGTTTAAGGATGTAATTGCTTTTATTGATGAACATTACGATTTCACTCCAACAAAATTTATGAACGGAAATACGGTAAATGAAGCCAATCAGAATAATGGGTCGTGTAAGATTTTTAGTTTTGCGAAATTAAATGATCTGTCGAAAGAAGAAACGCTGAATCTTTTCGGAGAATTTTACAGGGAAGATGTTCTTAAAAATCCTGAAGGAACAGATCATCAGAATATCAGAAACTTTATGGAATCCGGCTGGGAAGGAATTTCTTTTGAAGGAAAAGCTTTGCTAAGGAAATAGAAATTAAACAGTTGAAGTTAGATAAAGTTCGATTAATACCATGGAATACAGAAAAGAAAAACTATTTTGTAAAGAGAACTTTAAACTGGTTACGGAACTCACGGAATTCAGAATGTCTGTATGGATTACCGGTTTCGGTCTGGAAAACGCAGTGACGGGTGAAGAGGTTCTTCCTTTATCTTCCTATTTTAATCTGGATCATGTCGAAGAACTGAGTGAAGAAATTTTAGAAATAAAGTTTAGAATCTATCCTTCCGGTAAAAAAAATTACACGGTTAAAGTACATCCTTTTTCAAAGCAGTTTGAATATGAAGACAAAATGTACTCCACCGATCATTTTTGTAAAGTAATCACAGGAGAAGATTTAAGATAGAAAGATAATCCATAAATTTAATTGTCTCTTGAAAAACGAATCTTTTTGACCTGAAAGTCCATAGAAAAACTACCAATAGAAAGAAAATGTCATCCAACAAAAACGCGCTCATCCGGTATAAAACACTGGATAAATGTCTGAAAAATAAATACCGGAAATATACTCTCGAAGATCTTATTGACGAATGTTCGGAAGCTTTGTTTGAATTTGAAGGAAAAGAATCTTTTGTAAGCAAAAGAACGGTACAGCTTGATCTGCAGAATATGCGGAGTGAAAAATTCGGATATGAAGCACCGATTGAGGTATACGAAAGAAAATATTACCGCTACAGCGATCCCGATTACAGCATTCATAATATTTCGGTCAATGAAAGTGATCTGAAGGCTATGAATAATGCGGTGCAGATTCTAAAGCAGTTCAAAGATTTTTCGATGTTTAAGGAAATGAACGGGGTGATCCAAAAACTGGAAGATTCCATCCATTCCACGAACCAGAAATCAATTATTCATTTAGATAAAAATGAGCAATTGAAAGGATTGGAATATATTGATGTTCTGTATGATGCGATTTTGCACAAGAAAGTACTGAACATCACGTATAAAAGTTTTAAGGCAAGAGAATCGGACTCTTATATTGTTCATCCGCAGTTGCTGAAGGAATTTAACAACCGCTGGTTTTTGATCTGTTCCAATAAACAATATGTCTACAATCTGGCTCTGGACAGAATGGAAGATATTCAGACCGATGAAAATATTGAGTATATTGACATGAATCTCGACGGCGACGAATATTTCAAAGATATTGTGGGAGTAAGTGTTTCTCCGACGATGGCTCCGCGAAATGTGGTTTTCTTTGTAGATTCTTCCAACGCTCCTTATGTAAAGACCAAGCCTTTTCATGCCAGTCAGGAAATTGTAAGCGAAAGTAATGAGGGAACCATTTTTAAAATCTGTGTACAGCTGAATTTTGAGCTGGAAAGACTTCTTTTGGGGTTCGGAGAATGTCTGGTTGTGCATAAACCGAGAAAACTCCGCTTGCGGCTAGAAGAAAAATTCAAAGCGGCAGCTAAAAATTATGAAAACCTTGTGATTCCGTATGAAGACTGATAAAAATCTTGGCGTAGAAATTGTATTGCATCAATTATTAAAAAATAAACAGTATGAAATCAAGAATATTAAAAGCAGTTGTTGCTGTGGTAGCTCCTTTAGTGATTGAATTTATCGTGAAGAAAATTTCTGAGAAGATTGATCAGAAAAGTCAGAAAAAAGAAGATCCTAAGCAACTTCCTGCATCCACGAATTAACATGACAAGTAGTTAGATTTAAATTATAGAAAAGAGGCTGTTCATTTTTGCAACAGCCTCTTTTTATTTTTAAAATTTTCTAAATTGATTTTAAAATTCGCCGCAAACTGAAGGTTCGACAGAGTAAAAATTTGCAAAACATGATCAAAATGTAATAATTACTAAATTTATTGTTAACTTTTTATTTGTTAAGACAAATTTTTATGATTGTCCGTAATTTGTCATCATTAAACCTTTGAGTTCTTTGCTGAGTGAATAGTTTATGCTGAGCTTGTCGAAGCACCTTTGTGAACTTAGAAGCAGTTAGTATATCAGAAAATCTTAGTGATCTTAGCGTTAAAAGCAGTATAATTTATAATGTATAATCAAACGCTTTTATACAAAATCATAAACCCCGTTTTTCCATCCCAGAACTTTAGAAGAGTCTGCTTTCAGCCAGTTTTTTAGGATGGTGGCATAAATTTTCCGGAAATCTTCGGTGTAGATTAAATCGCCTTCATTCAGATTCTGTAAATCGGGAAGTGCATTCAGAATTCCTTTTTTCTTTAAACCTCCACTGATGAAAAACATCTGATTTGCCGTTCCATGATCGGTTCCGTTACTTGCATTCTGGGCAACACGTCGACCAAATTCTGAAAAAGTCATTAGTAAAATATCATTAAAAAGTCCGTTACTTTTCATATCCGCCACAAACGCTTTTACCGCATCATTAATATCTGTAAACAGTTTTTGCTGTCTTTCATTCTGGTTGACGTGTGTATCGAAACTTCCGATGGAAAGATAATACACTCTTGTATTGATGTCAGATTTAATTAAAGAAGAAACGGTTTTAAAGTCTTTTCCAAGCTGAGAATTCGGGTAGACTTGTGCTGTGTTTTTTGCCTTGCTTTTTTCGAAAATATACCCAGCATTGTTGATGGTGGAACCTAATGTCTGATAAAGATAGGAAACCGTTTCATCGTCATGATGATGATCATACAGCGATTTGAAATATTTTTCCTGACTGGTCTGATATAATCTTTTCGGATCTTTAAAGGCAAATGCTTTATTTTTTTCACCTTTTAAAGCTAAACTCAGCATATCATCCACTTCTAATGCTTGTGTGGGATGATCGCATTTATAACATTCTTCATCCAGAAATCTTCCTAACCAACCTGTGTCAAGATATTCATCGCTTCTGCTTGCGGAATGCCAGATGTCCATGCTTCGGAAGTGTGATTTATCGGGATTCGGATAACCCACATTGTTCATTACAGAAAGTTCTCCCTGATCGTACAGTTCTTTGAAATAGGAGAGGGCAGGATTAATCCCCGCTTCGTCCGTAAGCTGCATGGAATTCTGAATGGCAATTTTATTTCTTTCCCTGAAATAAATATCATTTTTTGTAGGAATAATCGTATTCAGACCATCGTTTCCTCCTGTGAATTGCAGTACCACCAATATTTTCTGATTGGGTTCCAATGCGTCATCGAATGTCATGGCTTTCAGGAAATTCGGCATCAGAAACGATGCGGTTGCCAATGAACTTATTTTTAGAAATTCTCTTCTTTTGATTAACATAAGCTTAGGTTTTAGGGTAAAGATGATAGGTTGCAGGCTTTAAAGCTGTATTTTAGCGGGAAGCTAAAATCTGCTGCTGAAAACTACATTAACTGATATTCCGGTGTCGACATGAGATTAATGACATTCATTTTCACACTGTTGTCGGAGAAATTTTTCACCGAACCCATATCCAGAGATTTGGAATTCTGAATTAAATAATCTTCCACATTCTTTCCGTTAAAAATCTTTTCTACACGAGTCCAATCGATCGTAATATTGGGGTTTTTAAAACTTTTCGTTAAAGAATTCGTGTTGTTTTTTAAACCCATATCCAAATCATCATCTTCTTTCGGACGGTAATCTAAGGGTCGCAAACCAGACCAGATCTGCGGAATCTGAAGTCTTAACATTAAAGTCGAGCTGTCGATCCACGATTTTCCGTTTGGCCAGCCTGAAACATTGGGTGGGTACAAAAGCATCTGTCCCAGTAATTTCTGATAAACGATGAGGTTTTCAGGATTCTGAATGGTCATGGGAAGTGACCGCATCATTCCTGCCATGAGTTCAATCGGAGATTTTATCCTGCTGCCGATGTTTTTTTTATCATAAAACCACGAACTCGAGAAAATATCCATCATGAGTTTTTTAATGTCGTAACCGGACTGGTAGAAACTTTCGCTCAGGGATTTTACAACGTTTTCATCAACATTTTCATTCACGAAGAATTTATAGATTTTTGTGGTGATGAATTTTGCGGTCGCTTTTTGTTCAAGAATGATATTTAAAACATCTGTACCTGTAAAATTGCCTGTTTTTCCGAGAAAGGTTTTTGCGCCTTCATCATGAAGATTTTTCCGTTCTTTAAAATTTCCTTCTTTATCAGATCCCCATCCTGTAAAAGCTCTCGCACCTTCCCGTATGTCTTTCTCCGTATAATTTCCTCGTCCCATTGTGAAAAGCTCCATTACTTCACGGGCAAAATTTTCGTTGGGATGATCTTTTTTGTTCTGCTGATTGTTCAGGAAATTCAGCATTGCAGGAGCCTGACTGACTTCAAATAATAGATCTTTAAAGTTTCCGAGTGCATTTTTTCGGATGACATTTAAAATCTGTCGGTTAAATTTCGGGTTCACCACTCTGGAAGCAAAATGTCCATGCCAGAAAAAAGACATTTTTTCTCTCATCTGCTCTTTGCTGTTCACCATTTTATTAAGAAAATTCAGATTGAGCTCTTCGTTCTGCAGTCGGCTGATTCTCTGCATTTCCTTTTTCTTTTCTGCCGGAGTCTGATCATTCATCATATAATCTCCGGTTTCAGGTAGATCGGGAGTATTATAATTTACATAAAGAAACGTTTCTTCTCTAAACAGATCATTAATCAGGCTTTTAATGTCTTTTTTATGAAGATCTTCCAGCTGATTGATTCCCGGTCCGAATCCTGCCCGCCAGAGAAGGTGTTTATTGTTGAGTAACGATGGAGAAATCATATCAATTATTTACTTTTTGATGGCTGTGATAAGGTAAGGTTAAAATTAATAACGGTTAAGAATTGTTAATATTGAATGGTATTTTGAATAAATTGAGTTTAAATGTTTAATCATTTATTTAAAATGAGTGAATTTTTTAAACGTTTATTTAATTTTTTAGTCAGAATAATGAATTGAATTTCATGTTTTTACATTTTTAAGCATTGTTAAAGTCGCAGGAAAGGCTTTGCTTGGCACGATTTTTACATTTTTCAGGTTAGTAAAATTTAAAAAATCAGAGTTATGAAAATGTTTAAACAAGCAATTTTATTTGCCGGAATTTTGACTGCAGGAGCATTGAGCGCACAAAGTGCACAGATGAATAATATGATTAAGGTAGGAGCAAATGTTGGTTTAGCAGTTCCTTCTGACAATACTTCGATGGCAGTAGGAGTGGATGTAGCGTATCAGAACCTTATTACTCCGGGATTCGGATTGGGTATCGCAACAGGATATACACACTATTTCGGTAAAGATAACAACGGATATACCAATAATGATGTGGGAGTAGTTCCTGTAGCAGCATTAATTAGAATTTATCCTAAACAGACAGGATTTTACTTTGGTACAGACTTAGGATACGGATTTTTGACAGGGGATAATAAAGTAGCATCTAACGTTGCATTGGACAGACCAAACGGCGGATTTTATTTAAAGCCTGAAATCGGATATCACAATCAGGACTGGAATTTCTTCGTACAGTACCAGAAAGTTTTTGTAGGAAACAACGGCGATCTGCCAAATCAGGACTACAATGTGGGCAACATTGGGGTAGGATTTTCTTACAATATTCCTTTAGGAAAGTAGTTAGATTTAAATATAAGCAATTATTAACCAAACCTTTTCGATTTTTTGAGAAGGTTTTTTATTTCTAACGAAAATTTACAAAAGATATTATTATATTTGATAAAATTTGAGGTTATGATTTTGAATCCAAAATTTCCACTTTATTTACCAGGAGTAAAAAACGGTAGCAATGATAACGTTTCTATCATTGGCGCAAACCTACGTGAAGATATTACAACTTTAGGATATTTCGTCTCCGGTAACGGAGGTCTTGAGATTAAAATCCAGAATAATTACCCAACGAAAGAGTATGCTTCTTTTTCAGAAATCCTGAAGAAGTTTATTCAGGACAATCAGCTGGAGAACGTGAAAAGGCTTGGAATGGCTGTTCCGGGACCGGTTTTAAACGGAAAAAGCAGCCCAGCAAGATTAGGCTGGAATCTTGATGTAGAAGAATACAAAAGAGATCTGGGATTCGAAAAAGTAAATATGCTGAATGACCAGGAGTCTTCCGCTTACGGAATGGGGCTTTTGGAAGATTCTGATCTTGACCCGATCTACACAAGCGGACATCTTGAAAACGGCAACGTAGCGATTCTTGCTCCGGGAAATGGTTTGGGTGAAGCCGGATATTTCTTCGACGGAAAATATTTAAGACCTTTCGCAACAGAAGGAGGACATTCGGAATTCTCTCCAAGAACGAATGTTGAGGTAGAATTTTATCAGTTTCTGAATAATCTTTACGGAATTGTAAGCTGGGAAAATGTGTTATCTAAAGGAGGTCTGTTTAATATTTACAGATTCCTCAGAGATGTAAAAAGACATCCTGAACCGGAATGGCTTGCAGAGCGTTTCTCGAATGGCAATTTTGTAGAAGAACTATATAAAGCTGCGGTTGAAGAAGATGTTCTGATCTGTAAGATTGCTCTAGACACTTTCCTTGAATTTTTAGCAAGAGAGGCAAACAATTTAACGCTGAAATTAAAAGCAACCGGCGGTTTGCTGATTTCCGGAGATATTCCGCAAATTATTACAGACTATATTAACAAGGATAAATTCTATGAAAAGTTTAAAATAAGCGATAAAATGGAAGAAATGCTGAGAAACATTCCGATTTATCTGAACAGAAATCCGAATACGGCACTCATTGGTTCAGCGCTTTATACCGCTTACTATCACGAATAAAACAAAGCTCCGAAGAAATTCGGAGTTTTTTTATGGATGATATTACTCATGAAAAAAAATGTATTTATTGATGTACATCAATGAAATCTCTCTAAGCAGTTAATTACATTTGCATCAGTAAATAACAAACAAGAAAATAACTTTTATTCAAATGAAAAAAATATTTTTATTAGCAGTTTTAGCAAGCGGACTTGCATTCGGACAGGTAAAAAAAGTAGTAAGCTCTGATGTACAGTGGTGGGGTTACAAAATCGCAAAATCTGAGGCAAGCTCTCACAACGGTACCGTAAAAGTAAAATCCGGAGAAATGGTATTGAAAGGAAACCAGTTAGTAGGAGGTTCTTTCGTTTTAGACATGACTTCTATTAATGCTACAGACCTTTCCGGTGAATATCAGCAAAAACTGAATGGTCACCTTAAAACAGGAGATTTCTTTGAAGTTGAAAAATTCCCAACGGCTACTTTCAAAATCACCGGAGTAAAGAAAAACAATGACAAAGTGTACACTTCTTTAGTTACAGGAAACTTAACGGTAAAAGGAAAAACCAACGCGATTTCTTTCCCTGCAAAAATTACGTATGCAAACGGAGTAGTTAGCCTGATGTCAAATAAATTCTCTATCGACAGACAGAAATTTGATGTTGCTTACAAATCAACAATGCAGGATGTTCTTGTGAAAGATGATATGGATTTGCTTGTAAAAGTAACAGCTAAATAATTTAATCAAAAAAAGATTATTAAAAGTGTAGAAGTTCTACACTTTTTTTTATTTTTGTTGAATTGTAAATAAAAAAGAATGAAAAGATTACTATTGTTTGCTATGATGTGCGTAAGTATGTCATTTGTTTTCGCTCAGAAGAAAGGAGATAAAGTGGTAAAAGTAACATCGTCGGACATCAGATGGTGGGGGTATAAAGTTGTAAAAACGGTTCCTACTACACATTCCGGAACCATAAAACTGAAAAGTGGAAAATTCACTTTTGACAAAACAGTTTTGGTGGACGGAGAATTTGTGATTGATATGAAGTCATTGATGGCGGGTGATGTTTCCAGTCAGGATGAAGATATGGTAAAATTAACGAACGATCTTAAAAGTTCAAATTTCTTCGATGTTAAAAAATTCCCGCTGGCGAAATTCCATTTAACGAAAATAATTCCTTTGGCAAACAGCGAGTATAATTCTACAGTTTACGGAGATGTAACGATTAAAGGGGTGAGAAAAACGATCACTTTCCCTGCAAATGTCTATATCACTCAGTTTACAGTGGTTATCGAATCGGCTAAATTCTCATTGAACAGAAGAGATTTCAAAGTGTTCTACCAGTCTTCTCTGAAGGATTATTTCATTAAAAACGAAATGGATATTCAGTTCAAAATTTCGACAGCAGTTTTGGATAACGAAAACAGAACGCCTGTTAAAAAGAAATAAGGTATAATTTCCTTTAATAAATGAAAATGAGCGATTTCTTTGGGAATCGCTCATTTTTTTTAACGATTTTTTTATTTTAGTGGTATGAAAATTTATGTAGTAAGCGGACTTGGTGCAGATTTTAAGGTTTTGGAGAAAATTGAATTTCCAAAGCATCACGAAGTGGTTTTTATCGATTGGCTGATTCCTCACCAAAATGAAGAATTCTCAGATTACGTAAAAAGAATGGCAGAAAAAGTTGATGATTCTGAGCCGTTTTATCTGGTAGGTTACTCTTTCGGCGGAATTATGGTTCAGGAAATCAACAGGCTGAAACCTGCCAGAAAAGTTGTTATTCTCGGAAGCATTAAATCCCATAAAGAAAAATCCCGTCTTATTAAAGCCGGACAGATCACAAAAATTCCAAAAGTTCTTCCCGTTACTTTCTTCAACGAAAGAACAACCAATATGTATTCTGTAGTCAGAAAATTCTTTGATCCCCGAAATCCTAAGGTTTTACAATACTTCAGAGTAAGAGATCCGTATTATTTAAAATGGTCGATTGAAAAAATATCAGACTGGAAGTTTGAAGAAAACCCCGATGTTATACAGATTTTGGCAGACCGCGATATTGTTTTCCCGATAAAAAATTCCAAACCCGATTATGTAATCAAAGGAGGGACTCATTTATTTCCAATTACTAAATTTAAAGAAGTGGCTTCTATTTTAAAGGGGGTTTTGGATTGAACTTGTATTTAAAATTAAAATTGTATTAATTTTTAAGGGGTTTGTTTTGAATTTTATTGTTTTTGAAAAATTTATCCTTACATTTGAAGGGTAAACACAAATTTTTTATGACAGTAGGTTTAAAATGGATTGTTTCTTTCGCTATCATCGCTCTGGTTGCTGTAGGCGGATTATTCTGGAGTCCCATTACAGATTTTCCCAACACAGGAGAGTTTTTAAGCGAAGATAAAATTGTAGGTGCGGATGTTGCATGGATTCTTGCTGCGGCAGGTCTTGTTTTATTAATGACTCCCGGTTTATCTTTCTTTTACGGAGGAATGGTAGGGAAGAAAAACGTAATTTCTACGATGCTTCAAAGTTTTATTGCTTTGGGAGTGATTTCTATTTTGTGGGTAGTGGTTGGTTTTTCCCTCTCTTTCGGAGATTCTATTGGTTTTACCATCAATGGAGAACATTACGGAATCATCGGCAATCCTATGAGCTATCCTTTTTTCAGCAGGGTAGGAGTGTTGCCGCATAAAGCAATGGCTTCAACAATTCCTTTTATTCTTTTTGCCTTATTTCAGATGAAATTCGCAGTCATTACCCCTGCGTTAATTACGGGTTCTTTTGCAGAACGTGTACGCTTCATCTCCTATCTTCTATTCATGGTGCTTTTCAGCCTGTTTATTTATACTCCGCTTTGTCATATGGTTTGGCATCCGGACGGATTGCTGAATAAATATTTTGGTGTAAAAGATTTTGCGGGAGGTACTGTTGTACACATGAGTGCTGGTTTTGCAGCTTTAGCAGGCGCAATGGTTGTAGGAAACAGGAAAAAACCTCATCACGATCCTTCCAATATTTCGTATGTGATGCTGGGAACAGGAATGCTTTGGTTCGGGTGGTTTGGTTTTAATGCAGGTTCGGCTTTGGCAGCCAATGCAACAGCAGCAACGGCTTTCGGAACCACTACAATTGCTTCAGCTTCTGCGATGATGACGTGGATCTTTTTCGACAGGATTAATAAAAGAAAAGTTTCAGCTTTAGGAGCGTGTATCGGAGCCGTTGTTGGTTTAGTCGCAATTACTCCCGCCTGTGGTTTTGTTTCCGTTTCAGAAAGTCTGTTCATCGGATTTATTTCCGCCATAGTTTCTAATGTAATGGTGAATTGGAAAGCGTTAAAGAAAATTGACGATACACTGGATGTTTTTGCCTGTCATGGAGTAGGAGGAATTATGGGGAT
The DNA here is from genome assembly GCF_037149975.1 of Chryseobacterium sp. VD8. Taxonomy (NCBI): domain Bacteria; kingdom Pseudomonadati; phylum Bacteroidota; class Flavobacteriia; order Flavobacteriales; family Weeksellaceae; genus Chryseobacterium; species Chryseobacterium sp. VD8. The sequence continues at coordinate 12,004 of NZ_JBBCQL010000010.1, forward strand.
GATCTTAACGGCAATTTTTGCACACGGTGAAAATGCGAGTCTTCTTCATGGTGGGTTTGAAGTTTTTGCCCATCATATGGCAGCCTTATTTTTAGTCTCTGTTTTTACTTTTTTCGGGTCATTGCTTTTGTATAAAATAACCAATAGCATAATTACTTTAAGAGTTTCTGAAGAATCCGAAGATATGGGACTGGATATTTCGCAGCATGAAGAAAGCCTTTGCTGAGAAAGAAAATGTTGAATAGTAAATGGTCAATTGTCAATCGTGAATTTACTTAAATTAAAAAATTAACAATTTACAATTGAATGCGAAGCAAATTCACCATTCGTCATTCATACAAAAAAGATTATCTACAAGTGTTCATATAGTTTTAATTTGAGCCGGAGCTGAATTTTCAGCTCCGGCTTTTGCATCTCGATTTATCGTGTATCTTTGTGTTTGGGAAAAATGAGCAAATTTCTATATGGAATCAATATCGGTTTTTGAGATTATAAAAGTAGGAATAGGTCCGTCCAGTTCGCATACGATGGGACCTTGGAATGCGGCATCTGCATTCATCAGGATTATTAAAAGAGAAAGAGCAATTGAAGAGGTAAAAGAAGTTTTCCTTGAATTTTTCGGTTCACTGGCAAAAACGGGGATCGGTCACGGAACCGATATTGCCGGAATGCTCGGTCTGAATGGAGAAGATTTTAAAACAATCGATACCACAAAAATTGATGAAAAAATAGAAAAAATAAAATCTACCCAAATTCTTAATCTGGGTGGCGAAAAAGAAATTCCTTTCATTTACGGGCATCATTTGGTGCTTAATATGAAAAAATCTCTTGAGTATCATCCCAACGGAATGATTTTCAAGGCTGTTTTTGAAGACGGAACCGAGCTTGTGCAGGATTTTTATTCTGTAGGCGGCGGTTTTATCATGAGTCAGGAAAAAAAATCAATTCAGAAACATTGTGTCCGTACTCTATATCCTTGTCATAAATCTTCCGACATTGTAAAATATTGTGAAAAACTTGGATTAAAACGTATTTCAGATTTAATTTTAATCAATGAAGAAAGCTGGAGAACACCGGACGAGACAAGAGCAGAAGCACTTTACATCTGGCAGCAGATTAAAGAATGCATTTACAAAGGCGTCAATAAAGAAGGAACTCTTCCGGGCGGATTGAATGTTACGCGTCGTGCAGCCGGAATCAACAGAAAATTACTGGGCGATAAAATTTACAAAAATAAAGATGAATGGTTTCAGCAGGTTGTAGAAGCCGAAGAAAATTTTACCAATATCAATAAATGGATTTCCTGTTTTGCATTGGCGGTGAATGAAGAAAATGCAAGTTTCGGAAGAATTATTACCGCTCCTACCAACGGTGCAAGTGGCGTAATTCCGGCGGTTCTGATGTATGCACAGGCTTTTACGGAATTCACCAGCGAAGATGACATTGTAAGATTTCTTTTAGTAGCAGGAGAAATCGGTACATTATTCAAAAAAAATGCAACCATTTCTGCGGCAATGGGCGGTTGTCAGGCAGAAGTAGGCGTTTCTTCCGCAATGGCGGCGGCTGGTCTTACCGAAATTTTGGGCGGAAGTGTCGGTCAGGTTTTAATGGCAGCCGAAATTGCCATGGAGCATCATTTAGGCTTAACCTGTGACCCGATAAAAGGTCTGGTACAGATTCCTTGTATCGAAAGAAATACAATGGGAGCTATAAAAGCCATCACGGCAGCAAATATTGCACTTGAAAGTGATCCAGCGAAAGCAAAAGTAACGTTAGATGAAGTAATCCAGACGATGTGGGAAACCGCTTTATCGATGAATGACCGTTTTAAGGAAACTTCCGAAGGCGGTTTGGCAATTGCGGTGAATGTTCCGGAGTGTTAATGGAAAAATATATGTTATTAGTTAATTTAATTAAGGAACCTTTAAAGAATAGTTCACATTTAATTTAAATTAATATCTTTGAAACCTTTAACAAAAACATTAAACATGAAAAAGCAAAATGTATCAACTGCATTTGTCGCAGCATCCTGGGTTGCTTTAGGAGCCGGAATGATTGGTTTTATTGTAGGTCTTGCAAGAGCGGAAATGCAGCTTAATGAGAAAGGATATTATTTTACCATTCTTCTGTATGGATTATTTGCAGTAGTTTCTTTGCAGAAAGCAGTACGCGACAGACTGGAAAATATCAAAGTGACTGATATCTACTATGGAATCTGTTGGTTTGCTACCCTTTCCTCCATCGTATTACTGGCAATCGGATTATGGAATGCGACAATTCTTCCAAGTGAAAAAGGGTTTTACGGATTTGCCTTTTTACTGGCGCTTTTCGGAGCCATTGCCGTTCAGAAAAATACACGGGACAATATGCTTCAGGAATAAAAAATGATTAGACTCTCCAAATTCGGAGAGTTTTTATTTTAATGGAACTCGAAAAAATTCCTGATGAAACAAGCTGTAGCGGAATAACTAACTAAATTTCAGGAGTAGTGATAAAGACTCAGGCTCACGAATTTCGTGAGCCTGAGTTTTATAATGTATTAAATTATTTATCAAAATGATTCGGATGTTTCTCTTTAATATCGTCCACGGTTCCCAGAACTTTATCCTTTAAAGAATCCTGATATTGCTGAAGGTTTTCAGCAACGGTTTCATCGGAGCTTCCGATAATTTTTGCAGCTAAAATTCCCGCATTCAAAGCACCGTTCAAAGCCACTGTAGCTACAGGAATTCCACCCGGCATCTGCAGGATGGATAATACAGAATCCCAGCCATCAATAGAGTTGCTCGACAAAATAGGAACTCCGATCACAGGTAAAGTTGTACAGCTCGCTACCATTCCCGGAAGATGGGCTGCTCCTCCCGCTCCGGCAACAATTACTTTCAATCCCCTTTCTTTAGCGGTTTTCGCATAATCGAACATTCTTTCCGGTGTTCTGTGTGCAGAAACTACCGTCAGTTCATAAGGAATGTTCAGGGATTTTAAAAAATTCGCTGCCTGTTCCATGATTGGCAAGTCGCTATGACTTCCCATTATTATTCCTACCATTTTTCAATTTATTAGATGTTCAAAGATAAAAAATTAAAAAACCTCACGCAAAAAGGCTTAAAAGTTGTTGGATAATATTGATGAAGCTCAGGAAAGCTTTTGAATGAACTTTTAATTGAATATATTTGCCGCTAAGACCACCATTTTGAAAGATTTTAAGCTTACTCTTGCCATTCTCACTGTTGCTGTTGTCTGGGGAACTACATTTTTATCAATCCGCGTTGCTGTTGAAACCATTCCGGCTTGGTTTGTTGCGGGAATCCGCCAGTTTCTGGCAGCAGTTATCATGCTTTTCATTTTACTGTACAGAAAACAGTTCCAGTGGATCGGCTGGAAAAATCTGGGATATCAGCTTATTTTTTCTTTTTTAATGCTGATTATGGCTAACGGACTGACAACCGTTGCAGAAGAAACGCTGACGAGCAGTTTAACTTCATTAATGAGCGCAACTTCACCTATTGTTGTTTTTTTGGGAAGTGTTGCCATCGGATTGCAGAAATTCACCATTCGTGCAATGATCGGTCTTTTAATGTGTTTCGGAGGAATTTTATTTATCTTTTGGGACGGCATTAATGATCTTGCGAATCCGGATTACAGATTTGGGATTTTCCTTTTATTTATTGCCATTGCAGGATGGGCTTCAGGAACGATTTTTACGAAGAAAATGAATATCCAGAGTAAAAATATTTCACTGAACTTATTCTATCAGTTCGCGTTTGCCGGAATTATTCAGATTATTTTTGCTTTCCTTTTCACGGATAATTATAACTTCGAAAACTGGTCTGTAAAAAGTATTTCGGCAATGCTGTATCTTTCCGTTTTCGGCTCTGTAGCTGCTTTTTTTGCCTATCATTATGCTTTAACAAAGGTTTCTCCGGTGCAGGTTTCCATACTGGCTTATATTAATACCATTATTTCAATTTTCTTAAGCTGGCTGATTCTTAATGAAGAAATTTCAGCTAAATTTATCATTGCAGCGATATTGATTATTTTGGGTGTTTTTGTTATTAATTACAATAGAGAAATGTTTAAAAAGCAACGAATTGCTTAAAAATTAATCTGAATTATTACCATTCACACAAAAATAGAGGCTCTAAACTTTCCGTTTTTTTTCTTATATTGTTCTCACCAAGTTATTCAATATGATAAAAAACGCCTTATTTGCAGTTTCTGCTATTCTTCTGCTTTTAACAAGCTGCGACAATAGAAAAAAGGAAAATGACCTTACTTTAAGAGAGCAGCAATTACTGGAAAAAGAAAAATCATTTGCACAGAAGGAATCTGAATATCAGTCTCTTTTAAAAATGAGAGACAGTATTTTTGCTAAAAAAGATTCGGTGAGAATTGTAGTCTGGCCTGCTGAAATCGCCGGATCGTGGACAGGAAAAGTGATCTGTACAGAATCCAACTGCAGCGATTATGTAGTCGGTGATCAGCGTACCGATACATGGGAATTCGACAGTGATTCTATCCAGCTTGTAACCAAAATCATTAACAATAATAATCTGGTAAGGCTCTACTCCGGAAAATTTGAAAATAACGAGGCAAAACTAAATTTTAAAACAGATTCTACTTCGAGAAAACAGGTCGAAATGAATGTGCTTCTCAATGATTTTTCAGCCAATAAAATAAGAGGGACAAGAACCATTTCAGCTGATAATAACTGTATGGCGAAATTCTCTGTAGAATTAGTACGTTCCACCAAATAAACACAAAATGACTTTACTGAGCATCCATAATCTGAGTCTTCCTATCGAAGACCCGGTACTTAAATTTCTTCTGGTTTTAATTATTATTCTTGCAGCGCCATTGCTTTTGAATAAGATAAAAGTCCCGCATCTGCTGGGATTGATTATTGCAGGGGCTGTCATCGGTCCGAACGGTTTTAATGTTCTGGCGAGAGACAGCAGTATTGTGGTGACGGGAACTACCGGACTGCTTTACATCATGTTTCTTGCAGGGCTGGAAATAGACATGGGCGATTTCAAAAAAAATAAATGGAAAAGTCTCACCTTCGGAATTTATACCTTTACGGTTCCCTTTGTTTTGGGGTATTTCGGAGCCTATTATATTCTGCATTTTTCGGTTCTGACTTCGGTACTTTTTGCCAGTTTATTTTCGTCTCACACCTTAATTGCATATCCTTTAGTCAGTAAATTGGGCATAGCAAAAAATTCAGCAGTGAACATTACTGTCGGTGGAACGATGATTACGGATATTCTTGCGCTTTTGGTTCTTGCCGTGATTGTAGGAATGGCACAAGGCGATGTCGGAACAGAATTCTGGGTAAAACTTTCTGTCTCATTTGTGGTTTTCGGACTGATTGTTCTGCTTATTTTCCCAATGATCGGACGTTGGTTCTTTAAAAAAGTTGATGACAAAATTTCACAGTATATTTTTGTTCTGGTGATGATCTATCTCGCGGCTTTACTGGCAGAATTGGCAGGCGTTGAAGCGATTATCGGAGCGTTCTTCGCAGGATTGGCTTTAAACAGACTGATTCCTCACACCTCATCGCTGATGAACCGTGTAGAATTTGTAGGAAATGCGATCTTCATCCCTTTTTTCCTGATCAGTGTAGGAATGCTTATTGATTTCAAAGTCTTTTTTAAAAGCTGGGAAACTTTGGAAGTAGCCGCAATAATGCTTGTTGCTTCAATTGTCGGAAAATATCTTTCGGCTGTTGCTACACAGAAAACATTCAGGCTAAGCAAAGAAGAAGGAAAACTGATTTTCGGACTGAGTTCTGCTTCGGCGGCTGCAACATTGGCTTCGGTAATGGTGGGTTACAATATCATTCTTTCTGAAACTGAAACTGGAGAACCCATCAGATTATTAAATGAGCATGTTCTGAACGGAAGTATTCTGCTAATTTTGATTTCATGTACCATTTCTTCATTCATTTCCATGTCCAGCGCACAGAAAATTGCAGAACAGGACAATGAAGATACGGTTTCCGGAAATACGCATGAAGAGGAAAACATTCTTCTGGCTTTAAATTATGAAGCCACCGTTGAAAGAATGGTGAATCTGGGAATTTTAATTAAAGCCCATTCCAATACAGAAAATATATTCGCGCTGAACGTGATTAATGAAGATAAAAACGAATCTTCCGTAAAAAATGCCGAAAAACTTCTGCACAGCGCTACAGATACGGCTGCTGCCGCAGATGTGAAAATTCAGCCACTGAAAAGATACGATAATGATGTCATCAACGGAGTGAATAACGTTATTAAAGAGCAGAATATTACCGATATCATCATCGGACTGGAAGATGAAAAAGGTTTTTCTCCTTCTTTTGTGTACAATCTTTACAACGGCTATCTTCAGAACGACCATGTGAATGTTTTGGTGTATCACGCTGCACAGCCTTTGTCGACCATCAAAAAATATGCGGTGATGATTCCCGAAAACGCCCACAAAGAAGCAGGTTTCTTTCATGCGCTTTTAAGGGTTTGGAATATTGCCAGAAACTCCGGGGCAACGATTGTTTTTTATGCTTCGGAAACTATTCTGGACATTCTTCAGAAAATTATTAAAAAAGCCAATATTGAAGCGGAATTTATTATTATGAATTCTTGGAAAGACGGCGAAAAAACCGCTGCGGAACTTAAAGAAGATGAAGCTTTAATTGTTTTTATGGCTAAAAGAGGCATGAAGTCCTACATTCCGCAGATGAGACTGATTCCGGAACTTTTAAACAGAAACCTTCGCGACAATAATTATTTGTTGGTTTTCCCGTTCTCCGAATTTGATGAAAATGATGTGGAAAAACGTTCCGTAGGAAATCATGATGATTTTATGGAAATCGGGAATGTGATTAAGAAGATTTTTAAGTAGAAGCGGACAATTATATATTTAATTTCTAAATAAAAAAGTGTATTTTTCAAATCAGGTATAAAAAACGCTAAAAATGTCAGAAATTAAATATGGTAGAAAGTTTTTTGATTATGATGAAATAGATTATTTTCAAATTGAAATTGAGATGGAAGATGCTGCTAACTTATATAAGTTTAAAAAAAGGTCAAATATTGATAACCTAAAATATCAAGTAATCTGTAATAACACCCCTGAAAACATTAATGATCTTGATTTTCTCAATTTTATGAATGAAATTGGTTGTAGAAAACAGATTATAAATACTTCCGATTTTAGCAGTATAGATAAAATATTTGTAGAAAAGCCAGCCGGAGAAATGATGGCTGCTGGTTGCATTGCTGTTTTCAGAGATATTCTGATTTTTAAGAAGAATAAATTGGTTACCGGGATCGCCAAAATATGTTTCAGTTGCCATAAATATCAACTTACAGGAACAGAAGCCCAAATAGAAAATTTCGGTTCCAATGATGATTACTCAAAGCTTGCAGGTATTTTATACAATACAGAAATTAATTTATGAAAAAAATAGTTATCCTGTTCGTTTCACTTGTTGCTTTAATGATGATTTCAGTTACGATATACTGGAATCTTCCGATTGAAATCACTAGAAAATCGAATATTGAAAAAGGGAATAAAATCATTCAGAATATTAAAAGCTATGAAAAAAAGTTCGGCAGGCTTCCCGAAAATAGCGATTACAAAGCCTTAGAAAATTTGGGTTTACCACATAAAGATACACGGATTTATCTTGATTATAAAACAGATAAAAAAAGTAATTTTGAACTTACTTATCTTGAAGGTTTTGACGGACCTTATCTTTTATGGAATTCTCAAGAAGGAAAATGGACGATTGATTATCCGAAGATCTTTAAATAAAATTCCATTAATACTGTTTCAAAATATTATATTTGCGCCTGAAAAAAAATAACCATGTATAAGATGAAAAAAATTTTTGTAATACCCTTTGTTTTGCTTTTAAGTTCTTGTAGTTCTGATGACAATGATACTTTGCCTGAACAAACATGCTTGATCACAAAATTTAATAAAGCAAATATCATAAACGGACAACAGTTTTATACCTCCGAATATGTATATGATGGAAATTTAATTATCAAAAAGCTTGACTATAATATAGTAGACAATACTCCTTCCGGGCAGACTTATCCAACCTATACTCTTCAGCTAAAAGCAACAACAGAAATTCAGTATAATGCTTTGAAACAACCTGTAAAAATAATTGAAGGCGTAGATTATAATAATATGCAAAATATTGATTATTTACAATATGATAATCAAGGCAGACTATCTGAAAAGAATAGGGTATCCACTTATTTAACGGACAATACCTCTTCAACTAAAAATTTTAAATATACTTATAGTTCGACCAATAAAATAGTTCTTATTGCTGAAAAAATAACCAACAGTTGGGGAGATGTATATGGTGAAAATACTAAAACACTATCTTATGATACAAATGGAAACCTCAAAGAAATAGAACAGATAAATGCGGGGAACTCAGCACTTAAAGTGGTTACAAAATACGATAATTATGATACCTATAAGAATCCGTATACCAACGTAAATGTTCCTTTTGAAGATATTTTCTTTTTAAGACTTTCCAAAAACAATCACAGAAAATACAGTAAAATAACTTATATGAATGGTTATCCGACACCTCCGTATGAAACCTATGAAATTAGCGGATATGAATATAATGAACACGGATATCCTAAATTTGCCGAATATAAATGTAATTAAAAACTAAAAAAGACTGCCTTCTCAAGCAGTCTTTTTCAATGATGTTAATCGTGAAATTATTCGGAAATAACTCTTACCATTTCTTTTACCATTACAAGTTTTTCCATCAGTTCTTCTCTTGATTCTGCCAGAACATTGATGTGCCCCATTTTTCTTCCCGGTTTCGTTTCTGTTTTGCCATAAAGATGAACGTAGGTTTCAGGAAGTCTTAAAACGTCTTCCATTCCTTCATAAACTACTTTTCCGGAAAAACCTTCTGCGCCCACCAGATTCAGCATTCCGCTGTAGATAATGGCATCCGTATCTGCCAGAGGTAAATTTTTTACTACGCGGTACATCTGCTCAAACTGTGAATTCGCATTTCCTTCCTGACTCTGATGTCCTGAATTGTGAAGTCGCGGAGCCGTTTCGTTTACCCAGACTTTTCCTTCTTTATCTAAAAACAGTTCGATGGCGAAAAGTCCCGGAGAATGAATTGCATTCAGGAATTTTTCTGTTATCGAATTGATCTGCTCCTCAATTTCTTCGGTTAAAAAAACAGGACAGATGTTGAAATCCAGAAGATTAAGTTTCGGATCGGCAACCATTTCCGTTACAGGGAAAGTTTTTGTTTCTCCGTTCTCATTTCTGGCAACAATTACGGAAAGTTCTTTATCAATATCCACTAACTTTTCGATCACAGAATCCTGTATCCAGAGATTTTTCATGTCTTCATTGGTACGGATTACCTGAACGCCTTTTCCGTCGTAACCTCCTGTGTTCATTTTCTGTACAAACGGCAGAGGCATTTTGATTTCGTCGGAACTTCCGTCCATTACTTCAAATTCAGGACTTGGAATATCGTGCTCCGCGTAAAATTGTTTCTGAAGAATCTTTTGTTGAATCGTTTTAATGATTTTAGAATTCGGAACGACTTTTATCCCCTGATTTTCAAGTTCGGCAAGAGCATCCGCGTTTACGTGCTCAATTTCGATGGTTACCACATCTTTATCCTTACCGAAATTCAGAACGGTTTCATAATCGTTGAAATTTCCCTGTGTAAAGTAGGAAATATTATGACAGGGTGCGTCTGAAGCAGGATCCAGCGTATAAAATTCATCGTCGTATTTCAATGCTTCCTGAATCAGCATTCGTCCGAGCTGTCCTCCTCCTAAAATTCCAATTTTCATTTTTTACTTTTATTTTCTGTTAGATTTTATATCGTTTAAAATTTAACGCTAAGCAGGCAGAGAGTTTTTTGAAAAATTCACTCATTATTTTTCGCTCGCAAAGGCGTTTCACTCAGTTATGAGCATTATATTTTATTGAATTTTATCAATTTTCAGATATCCCAGTTCCACTACGTTTTCCTGATTTTCAGCATTGGATTTTATTAGGGAAATAGAATATTTTTCTTTCATTTTTTCAGGAAGAATATCATTTACCCTGAAAATATCATCAATGTCTACGCCGTGTTTATCATCAATATGACTTTCCGCTCCTTTAAACCCCATGGTTTTATAAAATTCTGTAGCTTTTGCTCTTTTGGTAACTTCCGCCATCGAATTTCCAACCATTAAATGCTGTTCATGAAATTCTTCAAAGAAACCTCTTTTATATCCTCCGAGATTAATAAAGTAAAGCTGTTCTTCCGATGTTTTTTCCCCTTTTTCTGTAATTTTCACTTCATAACCATCAATAAAACGCACTTCCTGATAACAGTCGATGTGGATTTTAACATCCTTCCAGAACTCTTTCATATCCGGAACCAGATCTTTCAGGCTTTCCGCAATTCCGAAGAAGACATCGTGCTGCTCAATATTTCGCCCTTTCGGAGTAGCTCCGAGGATGATATAAAATAATTTCATATAAAATTTTGTTTATGCAAAAATACGTCAAATTTATCTTTTTTAAACGTTTGGCAGACTAACGCAATAGTTTTATATTTGTAACATGTCAGAAATCATCATTCTCTTTCTTGGAGCAATTTCGGCAGGACTTCTGGGTTCTTTGACCGGATTGGGAGGAGGAGTTATCATCATTCCTTTATTAACGCTGGGTTTCGGCGTTCCTATGCATTACGCCATCGGTGCTTCTCTTATCTCTGTTATCGGAACTTCTTCCGGTGCGGCAGTAGCTTTTGTAAAAGAAGGCTTTACCAATATGAGAGTCGGGATGTTTTTAGAAATAGCGACCACTTCAGGAGCCATCGTCGGAGCTTTGGTTTCGGGTATGCTTAATCCGAATACCATCGGAATTATTTTCGCGAGTATTCTTCTTTTAACGGTTATTTTAAATTTAAAAGGGAAACCGGATCATCAGGAACCTATTATTAAAGGAAGTCTGGAAGAAAAATTAAAATTATTCGGAACTTTTCCGGATAAAGGGGTGGTGAAAAGTTATTCTGCAAGAAATACAGTTCCGGGATTTCTAATGATGATGTTCGCAGGAGCCATGTCCGGATTGCTGGGAATCGGTTCCGGCGCGCTGAAAGTTCTGGCAATGGATAATATGATGAAACTGCCTTTTAAAGTTTCTACGACTACCAGTAACTTCATGATTGGGGTAACAGCGGTTGCAAGTGCGCTGATCTATTTTCAGAGAGGTGAAATTATTCCTGTGATTGCAGCTCCGGTTCTTATTGGGGTTGTGGTAGGAAGTTTTATCGGATCTAAAACACTGATGGTTTCCAAGACCAAAAAATTAAAGACATTCTTTGCCATTGTGATTACGATTCTTTCGGTTTACATGATGTACAACGGTATCAATAAAAGCTTCAGATAATGAGAAAAAATTTCACGGATGTCGATCTGAACCGTTCTGTAGGGAATTTGCTGAGACTGGGAGTTATTCTTTCTGTTGCAACATCGTTAATAGGTTTTATCAAACTTTTTACGGAGGGCTTTAAAATGCCTGAAAAATATACTTCCCTCGATATGGGAGAATCTTCGGAAAAAGTCTGGGGACATTTCTGGCATTCGCTGTGTAAAGGCGAAGGAATGGCGATTATCCAGTTGGGAATTCTTCTTTTGGTGTTCACTCCGTTAATGAGAATTATTTTCGCATTGATTGGTTATTTAAAAGAAAAAGACTACATCTACGTAGTCATTTCTTCAATTGTTCTTGCGATTATGGTGATAAGCTTTTTTACGGGGTACGCGCATTAAACTCACTCAGATTTCTTCTTCAGAAAGTCTTTTTCTAAAGAATCGAGTTCGTCCTGATATTCTTTTTTGTTCATAAAGACAGCAGGATTATACGGATCTTTTGGCTTGTGTTTTTCATGAAGATCAAACTGACTCGCGTGAGAAGCAACCCAAATATCAAAATCCAGATTTTTCATGGCATTTAAAGTATACTCATAATCTTTTTCAATAGAGGGATATGCAGTAACTTCAGAAAACTTTTTATCCACGATAATGGTCGGCATATTCGCTATTAAAACTTTATAGCTTCTTTTGCTGTCCTTTGTTTCAAACAAAAAACTACATGATCCTTTGGTATGACCGGGGTGATGAAGCATTGTTAATTTTGCATCTCCAAGAGTCACCACATTTTTATCTTTTAAAATATAATCAGGTTTTACAGGTTTAAAAGTAACACCGTATTTTCCCAGTTCATAATCCGATTTTCCGCCGCTTTTCAGGACATCTGCATCGGCTTCGTCAACATATAATTTGGCTCCCGTTTCTTTTTTAATGTCTGCCATTGCGCCCAAATGATCGTAATGCGCCTGTGTAAGCAGCAATATTTCAGTATCCTGATATTTAAACCCCAGCTTTTTAATATTATTTTTAATGATCGGAAGAGAATCTGCAAGTCCTGTATTGATTAAGATATTTCCTTTACTCGTAACGATAAGATACGACGCAAGATCGTACGTTCCTACGTAATACAGATTTCCGGCAAGTAAGATTGTGACCACTCTTTAGGGTGACCTTTCGGTTCATTCACTTTCTGCGCATTGATATTGGTTAATGCAAATGCTGCAAGAATTACGACAATCTTTTTCATGATTAATTTAAGTTTTTAAAAAAATTACATTTCATAAAATTCCAGCGGAAGCTGATCCGGATCCTGTGTAAAGAAAAATTCTTTTCCGGTGTATTCGTCTATCCGGATTTCTTCGCATTCCAAACCTTTCTGAATCAATTCTTCCCGCTTTTCTCTCACATTTTCAACCGAAAAAGCAAGATGTCTTAAACCGCATGATTCCGGTCTGGAAGGTCGTTGCGGAGGATTGGGAAAAGAAAACAATTCTATAACATAATGATCTCCGATGGCAAGATCGAGCTTGTAAGACTGTCTTTCTTCACGGTAAACTTCACGAATGATATTTAAATCTAAAATCTCTGTATAGAATTTTTTAGAAACTTCATAATCTGAACAGATAATGGCGATATGATGAATTTTCATTATTTAATTTCTTTACAGTTATCTGTTCTTCGGGTATCAATTACATACTGTATTTTCCATTCTTTCCCTATTTTAATAAGCTGAAAACTGTTAACTCCACAGTGAGAAAATTTTTTCTTGTAGTAGAATGAATATGGTGTAAAAACGCTCGCAAGATTTCCGTCGGTATGAATGGCTTCAATGGTAATTTTTTCTTCGAGATCTCCTTTCGCCATTTGGGCAGCAGAATTTACAAAAGCTTCAATATCTTCAGTTTTTACGCCGTCTTTTGTAATGGTCTGAAGAATCGCGGTATCTGCAAAAGCAGATTTCATCATTTCAGGATCAGAATTTTTCATGCCTGCAAATAAATTGCGGATGAGTTTTTCAATTTCTGCATTCTGATTTTGCTGTCCAAAGCAAAGGGTTCCTAATAACAGAGCCACTGCCAATATTTTGTTCATACGATTGATTTTTATATCTGATGGTTTAAAATAACGAAAAATTACATTTACTTTCAAATGAATTAATAAAGTTTAAAGAACAATTCGTTTGAAAACTTATAAAATTACACTAAATTTATCTGTTATTTAAAAAAATATATGTGGATATTTTACCTGAGTCTCACTGTTTTATTATTCATCCTGACCATCCTGCCCAAAATTCAACATTCGCACTGGATTTTTCGTGTGCCTGAATTTGGTAAGATACAGATCACTTTTTTTACTGTTTTCACCTTTATTCTAGGTTTTTTTGTCAAAGATTCACCATACTTTTGGTATTTTCAGGGACTTTTAATCCTGATGTTTGTTCATCACAGTATCATTCTGATTAAATATACTCCGCTTTATCCCGTTAAGAAATTTTCTCAGAAGTATAAGTCTTCAGATAAAGTGCATTTTATTTCTGCCAATGTGTATCAGTTCAACACAGAATATGATAGGTTTATTAAGTTGATCGAAAAATGTAAGCCTGATATGTTCCTGACTATGGAAAGTAATGAAGACTGGGAAAAAGCATTGCGAAAACTGGAAAAAGAGTATCCTTTTCAGCATAAAGTAACACTGGAAAATACGTACGGAATGCATTTTTATTCGAAATTAAAAATTGAAAGTTCTCAAACGCATTATTTCGTGGCTGATGATATTCCAAGTATAGAAGCGCATCTGAAAACCGAGGATGGATTTTCTTTCGTTTTCTTCGGGGTTCATCCGCCACCGCCAAGCCCGACGGAAGAGGAAACTTCCAAAGAAAGAGACGGAGATCTTCTGAGTACCGCCAAAAGGGTAACCGAAATAAAGAAACCCGTGATTGTTGTGGGAGATTTTAATAATGTGGCGTGGTCTAAATCATCCATTCTGTTCAGGAAAACAAGTCATCTTATCGATCCGAGAATTGGGCGTTCTTTTGTTTCCACTTTCCATGCCAAATACCGTTTGCTGAGATTTCCGATCGACCTGATGTTTCACAGTGAAGAAATTTTTATTGAAGACCTGAAAACACTCGATAATTTCGGTTCAGATCATCTTCCGGTTTTCTGTGAATTTTTTATTGATTATGAACAGGAAGAGGAGCAGGAGGAGCGAATTGATTACGCTACGGAAGAAGAGAAAGCTGAAGCCGAAGAAATGATTGAGGAAGGAAAAAAAGAAGACGGAGAGCGTGATGCAGTAGTAACGGAAGGATAACAAGACTGTAATTATTCTTGATGAGTTCTGCGTTTAGAAAAGAGTGTAAAATACCCTCAATATGTAGTAAGAGATATTCTATTGGAGTTTTTTAGATTCCGGCGGCGAAGCCGCCGGAATCTAAAAAACTCTCCTGAAAAGGAGAGTTTCAATATATAAAAGCAAATATGCTTATTAGTATCTGTAATATTCAGGCTTGAATGGACCTTTCACATCCACACCGATATATTCAGCCTGCTCAGGAGAAAGAGTTTCCAGTTCAACGCTTAATTTCTTAAGGTGAAGAGCCGCTACTTTTTCATCCAGATGTTTAGGCAACATATATACTTCGTTTCCATAAGCTTCAGAATTGTTCCAAAGTTCGATCTGAGCCAAAGTCTGGTTAGAGAAAGAGTTAGACATTACAAAACTTGGGTGTCCTGTAGCACATCCTAAGTTTACTAATCTACCTTCCGCAAGAATAATCACTTCTTTACCTTCTACAGTATAGATATCAACCTGAGGTTTTACTTCAGATTTTGTGTGACCGTAGTTTTCGTTTAACCAAGCCATATCGATTTCGTTATCGAAGTGTCCGATGTTACAAACGATCGCTTTATCTTTCATTTTAAGGAAATGTTCTCCTCTTACGATGTTGAAGTTACCTGTTGTTGTGATGATGATATCTGCGTTATCCACTACAGTATCCAGTCTTTTTACTTCGTAACCGTCCATTGCAGCCTGAAGCGCACAAATAGGATCAATTTCAGTAACCGTAACGATAGAACCAGCACCTCTGAAAGATGCAGCAGTACCTTTACCTACATCTCCGTATCCGCATACTACCACTCTTTTTCCGGCTAACATTACGTCTGTAGCTCTTCTTACAGCATCTACTGCAGATTCTTTACATCCGTATTTGTTGTCGAATTTAGATTTTGTTACAGAATCGTTTACGTTAATTGCAGGCATTACTAAAGTTCCGTTCTTCATTCTTTCGTACAATCTGTGAACACCTGTTGTAGTTTCTTCAGAAAGACCTTTGATTCCTGCAGTAAGTTCAGGGAATTTATCAAAAACCATATTGGTTAAATCTCCACCGTCATCAAGGATCATGTTCAATGGTTTTCTGTCTTCACCAAAGAAAATAGTCTGCTCTATACACCAGTCAAATTCCTCAGCGTTCATACCTTTCCAAGCGTAAACCGGAATTCCTGCAGCAGCAATAGCAGCAGCAGCGTGATCCTGTGTAGAGAAAATATTACAAGAAGACCATGTAACTTCAGCACCTAAAGCTACTAATGTCTCGATAAGTACAGCTGTCTGGATCGTCATGTGAAGACATCCTGCGATTCTTGCACCTTTTAACGGTTGAGACGGTCCGTATTCTTCACGAATCGCCATCAAACCAGGCATTTCCGCTTCAGCAAGGGTAATTTCTTTTCTTCCCCATTCTGCAAGGGAGATATCCTTAACTTTATAAGGCATGTATTGTGTTGTAGTACTCATATGAATGAATAAGTTTAAATTCAATTGATAATGTGCAAAATTACAATTAATAATTTAGATAAAAAAACGCTGTTCTCTCAAGAATTATATGATATTAAGCATATTATAGTGATTTTATTGCGTTTTAGATAACAACATTTAAGATAATAGATAATATAAATCTGAATTTAATAATTTTACTAATCACTAAAGTCAAAATACGATTCGCCGGAAATTATTATTTTAGCAGAATAAATTAATACATGTCACTTTACCGCGATTTTTCTGATGATAATGCCACAATTCTTGTATGGAAATATGATGAACAGGAACAATTGGATATCAATGAACTTCTGGAACCCGAAAATGCCGATAAAGTAAAAGATTATCATCCCAAAAAATTACTGGAGGTTTTAATGGTGCGTAAATTATTAAAATCTCTGAAACCCCAGTCTAAGATTCTCTACAAAGAGAGAGAGCCTTTTTTATCTCCGAAAGATGCGGAAATATCCATTACGCATTCATTTCCTTTTGCAGCCATTGCCCTTTCCAAGAATAAAATAGGAATAGATATCGAGAAATTTAATCCCAAAATTTTAAGGGTCATTGATAAATTCACCTACGAAAATGAACGCGGATTTATTCCATCAGACAATGAAGTTACTTTTTACACGATTATCTGGAGTGTTAAAGAAAGTATGTATAAAATTCATCATTCCAAACACTGGTCGCTGAAAAAGCATTATGAAGTAAAGCCTTTTGAACTGAAATACCTTCACCATATCAAATGCAGGGTTCATGATGATAAAATCTCAGATGAATTCAAAGCAAGAGTAGAATTTTTCGACGATTACTGCTTTACGATTGTTGAAGAATAGGATTGCCCTTTTCAACAGAATCCGTTTCATTTCTGTATTTTTCAATTACTTTTCGCTGTTCTTTGGCAACGTCAAAGATCAGTTCCAGAACATCGTGAATATTTTTAAGCTCCGTTAAATGAGAAATTTTATTCGGATCCCGTACATCATACGCTTCGTTTTCTATAAGTTCGGTTTTTCTTTTTAAAATTAAATCTTCCAGAGACGAATCTTCGGGTTCAATGCGGCTTTCCTTTTTTAGTTCTTCTGTTATGGTATCTCCATGCAAAAGAATATAAACTTTCTGCATTTCGGCTTCTATTTTTCTGCTCCAGCTTTCGGCATCAATTTCAGGATATTTTTCGTCATCTTTTACATATTGCGAAAGGGAAGCGGTGTAGGCTGTAATAAGATGCGATGTTGCCACAAACTGATGTACGACTTCCAGTTTTTTCTGTTGATTTTTAGGATCGGAAATCATTCTCTGAAAATTATCGGAAAGATTTGCCAGTGAAATAATAGCGTTTTTACGTTTTACTTTATAATCTTCAAGATCATATTTTTCTTCCAGAAATTTAGAAATTACACTTTGGAAATAACTGAGATTGGCTTCCGCAGATTTCTTCATCAGATCCAGATTTTGGGTATGCTCCCAAACCGGAAGAACGATGTAGGCAACCAGAGAAGTAATTATGGCTGCAATAATGGTATCTACAATTCTGTCTTTAAAAATGATATTGACTTTTCCCGGACTTAAAAAATTGAAGCTCAGAAAGATGTAAATCGTCATAAACAGAACTGCCCAGAAATATTTCCCCTTCAGGAAGCTGAAACACATAATCATGCTTAATAAAAGAATGGTAAATAAAACTTCATTAATGTGGATGAAATGCAGAATTCCATATGCAATTACTGCTCCCGCAACAGTTCCGTACAAACGGAGCAGGTTTCTCTGTTTGGTAATGGAGTAGGCGGGTTTTAAGATCGCAACAATGGTAATTAAAATCCAATAGGTGTGTCCGATTCCTAAAAACTGGAATAGTGAAAATAAGTATCCCAATAATAACGCAATCGTAATTCTCAACGCATGTCTGAAATGAGATGAAGAAAGTGATATGTTGTTTCTTAATACTCTGAAATTCAGTTTTTCTTCATTCGGCATGAATTTTTTAAGATCCAGACCTGTTGAAAGACTTTTTGCAAGTTTTACATTCTGGGAGAAAACTTTATAAATCTCATCGATTTCTTTGGTAATTTCATTAATGCGCATCAGAATCTGGCGCAGCACCATAAAGTTTTCGAAATTTTCGGGGGATATTTTTTTATTTCTGAGATCGAAATAATTATGATTTAAATTATTCAGCTCCGAGTCGAGATTGAATAATGGTTTTGCTCTTGTCCCGACTTGCAGGGCGATTCCGATATTTGTAATTTCTTCAGCAAGAAGATTGAGATAATCGTGAATATCTACCAGAATGGTGGTGTCGTCAAAAATCTGCTGCAGTTTCTGATAATCGCTTTCGGAAGTCATCAGTTTTTCATGAAGATCCATTGAGTTCAGGAACATCAGCATCAATAAACGGCTTGTTGTGGTAGACTCGTTTACGATGGTTCTGGTTTTGAAAACCGTTTCTCTGGTTTCTTCCTGAAGGTTCTTGATCCCGATCTGTTTGGCGATAACCTGCGTAGTCAGTTTGTCAAAATCCGGATTTTTCTGGTAATAATTGGCTTTGATTTTTAAAAATTCAGCCAACTGAAGATAATTTTCTCCAATCATCTGGCTTGCCAGTTTATAAGGCTGAATGGTCGTTACAACAAGAAATATCAATAGAAACCAAATACATCCAGAAGCAAAGATCAGTAGGCTTTTAAAAATATTTCCTCCTGTTAAATGTCCGTCAATAAAGATTGCAAGAACCACCAATGATAAAGAACCAACGGCAGCTAATCTCTGTCCGTAAACTCCGATCAGGGAAAAGAACATTCCGAAAACAATAATTTCTGCAAAAACGAGAATTTTAAAGTTCATTACAAGGCTTGCAATCGTTGCTACAAAAACAAAGCAGAATATGGCAAACGTTAAAGCATTTCTTCTTCTGATGAAAGGTCCCGGCTGATCTGTTAAGGCAACAAAGCTGGTTCCGAGAGGAAACAGGAAATATTCTTTGAGAATTCCGAAGTGGGCGAGAACAAGACAGGGCAGAACAGTAGCCAGTGTAATCCTGATCGCAGAATATACATATTGACTGGTTACGAATTTTTTGAGTTCTGCAGAGTAGTTCATGCTACAAAAATAAGAGTTAAATGTGAATTGTAAGTTTTACTTTATACCGTAATCATTAATTTTTTGAAAAATTTTACAATGAGAACGTCAATTTTACTTCGTCAGTTGAATGTGAATATTTCATAGATAGGAGCTTTGTGATTCCCCTCCCTTGGAGGGGTGGCGAAAATTCGTAAGAATTTTTGACGGGGTGGTCTTTATATATATATTCAACATATATTACAATATGATTTAAGTAATTTGAATAGGAAAAGACTGGCAATTGTTGTTCCTAAGTATTGAAATCACATACAAAAACCTAGCCGTGATAGCAGCGGTTACCCCACAGCAGAAATGGAAAAGGGTAGGGACTGAAATTGGAGGCACAGGAGCGAGGAGTATGAGCGGATAGCACGAAAAAGCTCCTGAAAAATAGATAGAGTTATAAAAAACAAAAAGTCTCATAATTTATGAGACTTTTGTATGGTATGTTTTAGAATTTTAATTATCTGCGTTGGAAGTTTCGTCACCGATGTTCCATGTAAGCCCGAAACGAAGGGTATTATCCAAAGCGGTATTAATTTTAGACATATTGATGAGGTAAGAAACATCAAGACCGAAAGAACGATACTTTAATCCGATACCTGCAGTTGCAAACTGTCTTGCTCCCTGTTCTTCACTTTCGTGGAAGTAACCGGTTCTTACAGAAAATGCATTGTCATAAGAATATTCTAATGCACCACTATACATAATGGAATTTTTGTTTTTGAATGATTTTCCGATTCCCGCCATTACACCTACGTTCGGAACCTGATAGATCGGCTGTCTTGTATTAGGATCTATTCCTACATATTCTGAACCCGGAACTAAGATTTTTGAACCTTCAACACTAATTCCCACTCTGTTCATGTCATCAAGATACATATCATAACCGGCACCTAATCTTGCCATTGTAGGAAGATAAGATCTTGAATTTTCATTTCCTGTATAATCCAGTTTCGGACCTAAGTTCTGAACAGCAAAACCTGCATTGATTTTTCCGTCCATTCCTCCTAAACTCGAGAATCTTGGAGACGTATAGTAACCTGAAACATCTACCGCAAAAGAATTCGCAGGTTTTAATGTAGTATCTGTATTGAATCCTCCGGCTAAGTCTGAACGGATATATCTTCCTGTAACCGCCATGGAATAAGAATCGGATAGTTTAAGACCATAAGCTACATCAATAGAGAATTCGTTTGGTTTTGAGGTTCCCATGGATGTTACTTCGTTTCCTACTAACTGAGTGAGATCTACTTGTCCCATATTGAAGTAATAAATACTTGCAGAGATGGTGGATCTTTCTTCCTGCCCTAAAAATTTGTGGAAGGCTCCGTATAATAAAAACACATCATTGGTAAGTTTTCCCATGTACGGCGTATAGTTAAGCCCCACGGAAGAACTTGATCTGCTGAAAGGATATTTTGCTGCGTTCCAGAATTGTGAAAAAGCATCCGGAGAGGTTACCACACCCTGATCTCCCATACCCCCAGCTCTTGCATCTGGTGCGATTCTTAAGAAAGGAGCTCCGGTTAATACAGGTCTTACTAGACTTAAATCTTGAGAATAGCCTAAAAAACCAGCACTTAACCCAATTCCTAAAAGCAGTTTAGTAGTTAAATTCATATGTTGTCTTTTATATATTATCAGTTTTTTGTTGATATTATTACTGTTATCGTTTTAAATTTATTTCAAAAGTACCATTTTTTCTACAGCTGTAGCACTTCCTTTGCATTTTTCTTGATTTTGACTTTTTGCAAATATCTTAAAAATATATGTACCTTTTGCAACAGTTGCCCCAAAATCGTCTCTTCCGTCCCATTCTATTGCCTGACGTGGCGTTCTAAAGCCCTGTAGGAAAGGTTCTGCAACCACAGACTGAGATAAAGTTCTTACCAATTTTCCTGTAATTGTGTAAATCTGAACGTTCACATCCAGAATATCATCACAATTATGTTCAAACTGAACGTATGTTTTGTTCGTGAAAGGATTCGGCCAGTTTAACGGTCGGTTGATAACCAAATGCTGATCCGCTTCATCCTTAACTTCAAAATTTAACGTAGCAGTTGTAGAATTATTGTTTATGTCCCAAACTTTAAATGTTAACTGATGTTGTCCAACGGCAAGATTTCTGAAAGGATACGTTACATTACCTTTCTGATAATCTGCCAGGCCCGGGCTTAAACATCCGTTTCCTTCACCTGAAGCATAAAAATCATTCAGTACTATTGTATTGATAATTTGTCCGTCCAAATATACTGTAATATCATGACCAATACCAGAACCTGTGGAATTAATTCCTGTATCGTCTGTAATACATGCCAGTAACATCGGATTCTGATTTGTAATACCTCCGTCTGCAAAGTTGGTGTTGTTCATATACAATTTTACTTTTGGCGGCTGGTTGTCATTAATACCGTTTGGATTGATATCTCCCACTTGAACTGGCTGGTTATTGAAAACATCCGAAGCTTTATTGTCTGCATACCCTAAAATTCTGCCGGTTCCTACCGCATAGTTAATATCTTTCGGAACATAAAATTCTACAGTGAAGACACCGTTTACAGCCGTTCCGGAAGCTTTTACAATAGCACTTCCTTCCTCGGTATATTTAAGAACAGGAGTTAATCCTCCGTCGTTGTTCAGAGTGGTCTTGTTTAATCTCTTATCAAAAATATTAATTACAACTCTTCCGTTGAACGTTGTGTTTACTGTTCCGTTAGGATTATTAATATGACCTTTTACTTTCACAAAATCAAGTCCTCTGATTAATCCAGGAACCGGAGTTTCAATATTATCAATTACCAGTAACCTTTTCGGTCTGGTAAGTTTCATGGCAGGATCTCCTAAGAAGTTAACTTTTAAATGTTCAGAAGAAGCCCCTCTCTGTTTTTTTGCATTTAAATGTGCATATCCTAAAGTATCAAAATCGTCGTTGGTCAGTTTAAAAATATTTTGTGTAAAAAGGTTGGTGAAATCCACTCCGTAACCAACATCGATGGCACGGCTTGAAGTAATCATCGTTGCCGGTCCCCCTTGTTTAAGCTTTAAAAACTGCTCTCCCGCAGAAGAAACATCCGGATCATCCCAAAGTGTAAACTCACAGGTAATTGTTGATACGAAAGGGAATCTGCTGTACACGTTGGAGAAATTATTTGCATTCTGGATCTCAGATAGCGTTAAAACCCTTTCCTGTGCCCATCCGTTAATACCTCCATGCCCGAAATAGAAAAGATAAAGACTGTTTCCGATATCATTTGAGATCGCCTGATTTACCTGAGGATATCTTTGTCCGCCTGCTGTACTTTGCGCCTGAAAAGCATCCAGATAAAGTTTTCTTACATTATATTCCTTTAAAGTTGTATTATTTTGCTCAAAAACCGTAGCAAGAGAATTATTCATTACGGTATGGAATGGTGCACCTCCGTCATTATCATCATCCACCACAAAATCCAGTTTCATTTTCCATTCCCCGAAAGGTGTAGACTGTCCGGATAGACTGTTATAATAAGCTAAAGTCTTATCAATCATAGTGGAAGCTTCCGTTGCATTGGCAGCCGGAATTCTTCCTACAGGAAGATCAGGAAGGTTAGAATCTATGTAGTTAGTGGTCTGAGGTTTTGTCATTACAATATAATCATCAGTAACAAATGACCTTACCAGATCCTGAGAAATTTCACTCTGGTAGCCCGATACTACATTGGTATTACCGGATATTCTGTTCTTGTAATCAAAAGAGGTATCTCCAAGGATCAGCACATACTTCAATGTTCCAAGCGGAGTGTTCAGTTTGGTTACAAAATCTCTTATTGCCGTAAGATCTTTGCTGCCGCTACCGAATTCATTATAGATCTTGTCTGTATCTACCACCTGTACATTAAAATTATTTTTGGTCTGATGATAGTTTGCAATTCTTTGCGCCTGTCCCAGAATTTCAGGAGTTGTTATAATTAAATAATCAACATTTTGCAAAGCTGAAATATTCTGATTGTTGATTCTTCCTACAAATGAAGGACTAAATGCAGCATCTGCCCTGAAAGCCACAAATTCATTATTGAAATTCAGATCAGATGCGGTGTACGCAAAATTAAAGTTTGCATTTCCTGCTGCTTTATTTACTCTTCTGTTGGCGTTGGTAATATCGGTAACATCCCATATCTGTTCTGCTGCAGAAGCATTCGCAAGGCTGAATCCATACGTTGTATTGCTCCCTGTAACCAGTGAGAAATCCCTGAAACTCATCTGTGTTCCGTTGAAGCTCAGATTATCCTTATACTGAATTTCAAAATAATCGGGATAAAAAGTTCCGTTAGGGTTCAGTGTAATATCAGGTTTTATACTGATGGTGATCTGATTTCCGCTTAGTCCGGAGATGATTCCGGAGTAATTTGTAGGATAAAAATCATACGTGGAACTCTGATCCGGAGTTGGAACCGTAAAAGTAATTGGATTTTGGTTATTGATGCTGTAAAGTAATTTGTTTTTTTGAGATTTATAACCAATTACCTGTGCCTTATACCTGATGTTATCTCCCGTCTGAACCGGAGAAGCCGTAGTAAATGTAACTGTTTTATCTGTTACAAAAGGAGTGTCTTCCACCCAGGTTCTACCCACTCTCAGCAGGTTTTTCTGATCTACATTAATCACCTGATAATTATCAAAACGGGTAATTAGCGGACTCGCAGGTAAATTAACATCTACAGGCTGAACTCTCTTTCCGGGACCTTTATCGAAATTGATGAAATAATACGAATAATCTTCATAAATATTCTTCAGATTTTCGCTGGGATAAGTTCTGGATTCTCTTCTTTTAACCCCGCTTCCGTTTGAAGAATTATATAAATTGTATCCGTTTGGTCCCTGTGCGTAGAACAAAGCGTAATCATTATCATTCCATACCCCGTCATCTTCTCCAACTACCTGAATGGCGTTTTCCTGAAGCGCGCTGTACCTCGCGTCCTGATTGTTTTCCGGAAGCATGATTCCGCCGTTTCCGTAAATTCTGAAGTTTTTAGGATTTACAGAAGACGGGTTAATTCCGTTATCCTGTAAAAACTGCTTTGTTATTTTAAAAATACCGGATTTATCAACTCTTATTTTATAAAAAGTTCCTGTTGATAAAGGGTTATTCGTGGTTCCTAGTTTTAAGGTATTTCCTAAGCTGTTAGAAACATTGGTCTCAGAAATTTCAAATGAAGAAAGTCTCTGGATCTGTCCCTTTACATTCTTAAAGAGCGATACATTGGCACTGGCATATCTTGCTCCGTCTGCATTGTAGTACACAATATCTTTTATCTCCTGATCGGTGATAAGATCCCTGCTTAATGAATACAAATCTTTAGCAGAAACATTTTCCCAGATAGGATTAGAAACTTTTAACTGGTTTTCGCCAACTTGTTGTTTAGTTGTTATAAAAATGTTATTTTGGCTGAATGAAAATCCCTGATTTTTAAAATTTGGGAGATTGAGTTTTGTCTCACCAAAGTCTCGAATTTTAGAGCCATCCCATTCGATGGTGATCCTTTGAGCCCAAAGTGTTGATACAAAGCTTAATAAAAATAAAAGAGAAATTTTTTGTTTCATGTTTATTATTGAAATTTCTGAATTACAAAATAAATGAAAATTTTATAATTAAATTATGATACAATAAAATTAATTTGTTAACGTTTTTCAAAAAAATCAACTCTTTACTTGATTTATTGAATAATTTATTTTTTCTTTGTACTTTGAAAATATTTATATCGACTATGAAAAAACTAAAGTTGTTTTCATTAATAGCATTAAGTTCTACACTTGCATTAACCAGTTGCGGAGGATCTAATAATGGCGGCGGTACTAAAAAATTTGTCAGCAAAACAGGTTGGAAACCAAACGAGAAACAAGGTTGGTTTTTTGCAGGAAAGCAACAAAAACAAAAAGGTTGGCCGGGAATGGTATATGTAGAAGGTGGAACTTTTACAATGGGATTAGTGAAAGATGATGTTATGCACGATTGGAATAACTCGCCTCGCAGAATGCAGGTAAGTTCATTCTTTATCGGGGAAACTGAAATTACTAACTACGAATACCGCGAATACCTTACATGGTTGAAGTACGTATTCCCACCAAGCGATCCAAGCTTTAAGGAAATCTACAACGGTGCGTTGCCAGATACCTTATTGTGGGACAACAAATTATCTAGAAATGATTACAACGAGACGTATTTCCGTGCTCCTGAATTCGATTACTATCCTGTAGTAGGAGTATCATGGACTCAGGCAAACAGATATTGCGAATGGTTGTCAGACAGAGCAAACGAGAAAGCCTTAATGCAGGCAGGTATCATTGCAAAAGATTTGTATATCAACGAATCTAATAATCAGGGTGGAACTGCATTCAACATGGATAAATTCAAATCGAATGATCCTGAAATGCAAGGTTACATCAATGAAAAAAGAATGCAGCAAAAAACAGGTTTGAAAACCACAAACCAGAGATTGTTAGCTGCAAACAGAGCTCCGAACGCAGCAATGGTTTCAAAATTCAGACTTCCTACAGAAGTTGAATGGGAATATGCAGCTTTAGGTATGGCTAAAAACAGAGAGTACAATCAGTATATGGGTAAAAAACCTGAAATTGAAAAACTGAGAGGTACTAAAGGAAGAGAAAAAGGAATGTTCCTTGAAAACTTCAAAATGGGAACCGGAGACTACTCTGGTATCGCAGGTTGGAAAAATGATGGTTCTGCAAGAACTTCAGACGTAAGACAATATCCTTCTAATGATTTAGGAATCTACGGTATGTATGGAAACGTTGCAGAATGGACAGCAGATGTTTACAGACCAATCATTGATGAAGATTACAGCGACTTCAACTACTACAGAGGAAATATGCCTCAGGCTATCGTAAGAAACGGTGACGGAACTTACAAAATGGTAGACGAAAGCAGCATTAAATATGATACTTTAGCTGATGGAAGATTAGTTTACAGAAACTTACCGGGTCAGTATGAAAGACAAACAATTGCTGATTACAGAAACTATAGAGACGGAGACAGAATGTCTTCTCTAGACTATAGAACTGCATCAGATTCTGCT
>NZ_JBBCQL010000011.1:0-38372 GCF_037149975.1 Chryseobacterium sp. VD8
ATACTAAGACGAATAGAATCAGCATGGATGCTCACCATCGAGCTTGAAGCCACGATTTGATTGTAAAAGCCTTTTTCCCGAAGATTGGTATATTCCTTCTTCCCGCTGTCATCAATGAGATAAAGAGACTTTTGAATATTTTCCTTGATGTAGGCATCGTCGGGAGCCAATGTAAAGAACAGGCGATGGAACAATTCGATCTGTGCTTTGTATTCAACAGGCCTGTTCAGAAGGACATCAGTTTGTTTGGCTAAGACTGGAACCCCGTTATCCAGAACATAAATGGATTTCCGGGAATCCTTAATCATTTGATAGGAAAAGAAAAAGCCTGCAATGACTACAAATACAGCAAAGCCAATGGCTGACAACGAAACGATCTTATTGATCTTGATTCTGTTTTCTATATTTTTGATAAGCATCTGTATTCTATAATTGATAATTAATAGTTGATTTTATTTTCCATTTTTCATTGCCTCTTTTACCCTTCCGGATGCAGAACCGGCAGCAATGGATTTTGCTGCTGCTACGCCTCCTGTTTTTGCCGCCAATACAGCAGTTTTGGCACTGCTCGCCACTTTTCCGGCAGCATTTTTCATTTTCGTCATGGCACCGGCTCCACCTGCGGAAACAATACTGTCTGCTATTGTTGGGGTCATCAAAACTCCGATACCTGTCACGATGTAGGCGACACAGGTAAAAAGCTGGTTATAGATCATTCCGGAATTACTGACGTAGACCATCAATGCATCCAGGTTGGTTATTGTTCCATTGGTTAATAAGGTGTCATACCTTTCGATTTCCATCGTATAGCCGGAAGCAATAAGCTGTTGACCAATATTTATAATTGTGTAGGCCACAAATGTGTAGAGGTTAATATTGATGAATTTGGATACCCAGCTGTACAGGGAGTTTTCAAATCCCGGCACCAGCGCCATTCCGACAGCAATAGGTCCCAGGATAATTAGGATATACGCCCATATCTTCTGAATGAAAAAGATGAGATAGACGCAAATTCTAAGGATGGAAAGGCAGACAAACTCGATCACTTCGGCGACCAGTTTCTGCATCTGGAACTGCATCCTGATCTGCCATTCCTTGATAGGCTGTAACAGTTTATCAATCCCCTCACTGATATCAAACCAGGAATCATCCGCATCTTTTGAAGTATTGTTAATGACCTCCTGTTTGGCATCTTCCTCGGCATTGAGCTTAATGACGGCATCCAATAGTTGTTGTTGTTTTTTGAACCGCTGCACCCGCAGGTCATTGACCTCGGATTCTATATCGCTGAATATAGCAATTCCGGGTTCGGCGATGGCTTCAAACGGCGCCTGTAGCAGATTGACAAATCCCGTCCAATAGACGAGGGTAAACCCAATAAGTATCGGTTTAAGCATCGGGGTGATTTCCCACTCACGGTCTCCGGCAGCCATCTGCCATCCCATATAGCCGAGATACATCAATGCTCCCAATCCTCCAATCGCCCGTCCTACCAGTGCAGAGCCTTGTGCGTTGTCCTGAACACTGGTGTCCAGTTTGGTAAAGACCTCCATAAACCATTTTTCAAAAGCACCGTCACCCTTTAGAAATTGGAGCAGGTTGCTGTAATCGCTATCGGTCTGGGAAAACCCCATTATGGGCAGTAATACAGCCAGGAGGCATAAAATTAAAGTTGGCTTTTTCATCTCTAAAATTTGTGTTTGTACTGCTGCATCACATTTTCGACAATGCTTTTGTCTGAAGCAGGCGTCCATTGAATGGGCAATGCTGTGGTTAAATGGTTGTTCAGGATGTTTTTGTAATCCAAAAGCAGCGTTGTTTTATTATTGTACTTCCTTAGTTCCTGAACAAATTTGCGCCAACGGATCAGCGTTTCGTGGTACATAATGAAGCGTTTTCCCCGTGGCATATCCATCGAGCGTGACAATGAATATTTTTCCTTGATCATATCCAATTCCTCCAGTAATCTTTTTAACGTGCCTGTAGTATTGAGCGTTTCATAGGTCTGTTGGTCTTTCAGCCGCCATTCAATAAAATTCTGAGGGTTGTCCGGAAATTCGGTAACTGGCTTAAGCATTCTTTTGTAATAAAGCAGCCAAAGTGGATCTGCATCCACTGTGGCCGAAGTCCAGTGCGCAAAGTCCTGCACGCTCCTTTTGTAAATGGTATCGGATGCAGCCTTAATCTTCTTGGCTTCTTCTTCCTGGAACTTGAGCTGTGCGAATCGCAGATTTTGTTCTCCGGTAGGTTTTAATGGACGGATATCCTCACCATCTTTATAATCCCTGTTGATCTTGGGAGCCCACATACCCCAAACCGTTGCATAAGCAAAATTGGTCTGGATGCCGAGGAAATATTTGGGGTAAGGACGCCAGTCTCCCCAGCTTTCAAATGTCATTCGTTTGTGCTGGGCAACGATGGAAGGATCATTCAGCCTCTTAACACTGACTTGTCCGAATATCAGGAAGGAAGTTAACAGAAGTTGTAATAGCTGTATTTTTTTAATTAATATTTCCATAATTTTAATTGAAGATGTATTTGTATTTGGTAATAATATCTCCGACGATCGCCCTGTCAATATTGATGTAGTTCTTCAGAACCGGAACCTGATACAGGTATGGGATCTTCTTAGCATTTTCCAGTCTTAGGATGATGTATAGAATGTTGCCGTGAATGTTTCGTACGCGTGTAAACACTTTTTCAATAAGCATTTCGCGATCCATTGAATCCATCAGGAAATCCTTATCCTCATTCATAATATCCTGTGCAACTTCCTGTTGGAGCTTTACAACCTTTTTTCCTATTTCAACATAGTATTTTGAAACCAGTACAGCATATTCCGGGTGCTGTGCGGACAGGTCCAGCATCTTATTGGAATTGCTGACAATTTTCCCTAAGTACTGGTAGAGGTACATCAGTTTTTTACTCTGGGTCAATGCAGAATTGACATTTTTCAACTGCTGATAGATGTATTCCTGTATCGCAATGACCTGTGCTGTTTTGTTTTTAATATCCTCGTATAATTCTTTTTGCTTTTTGTAAGAATCCAGGAATGCCTGCTCACTGGCTAAACGTACCCCGTGGTTGACCGTGATCTGTGACAGTAACTTATCGTTAATCACGATCTGCTGGCTTTGAATTCCAGCAACGGAAAACAAAACAATACTGAAGGTGAATATTTTTTTCATAGCTAAAAGGATTTGATGTTGTTCATGATATCCTGCACGACCTGGCGATCCCTGTTGACATAGTATTGGAAAGCTCTTTTGTTCCGTAAAACCTTAGCTTTGATATCCTTTATTTTTAAAAGCATATGCGTAGAATTTCTGCTCAGCGTTTTGACCTCGCCCAAAGCGTAGTCCAGTAAGATTTTGCGTTCCGATTGTTCCATCTGGTTGATAGCTCCATAGGACAAAACGATTCCTGTCAATAACCGTAAGGTCATTTGAAGGTCATCTACAAACTGCACCTGTGAAGGTAAAACCGCAATAATGGAATAAGGTGCCGTATTGATCTCGTTGATGATCGCAGTTTGGTTATTCGTTATCTTGGTGATTTCCCTGCTCACTGCTAATCCTGCCGGAATCGCCTGTATGGCAAATGACACGATATGAAGCCTGTCCTGGATTTTGGTGACTTTTTCCTTAAAGTTTTTCCATTGTGATTGGTTAGCCGTTTCTACTGACGCATTGAGCGTTTGCTTTTGCCGCATCTCTTTCTGCCGGTCATGTTCCTTCATCGTGGCATTGATCTCAAGATCCATCATCGGGAAAGAAACATTTTCCTTTTGCCACGCTGGCGTAGAGCCACCACCTGATGATGTCAATAGGCAATAAGTTGCAGCAAGGAACAGGGCACAGATCAGGTTCTTTTTCATCATTTTGAGTTTAAAAATTCCGTTTGTAGCGGTTCATAATATCATCCACAATGGCCTTATCGGTATTAATGTAACCGGCAAAGGGATTGATGGAGTTCCAGAATCCGAGCCTGTTGGCTTTTTCCAGTCGCAGTTTAATAGCCAACAACCACAGCTTTAGGTTTTTCACATTTCCCGAAATGTTGTGCAGGATCTTGTAACGGTCTCCGGCGGTTGCAAGGTTCAGCTCACCCGATGCCAAAATATCCGATACATCCGTTATGATCTTCAGGCTTTGCTCGTAGGTTTTCTGTGAAGCTTTTACCCCGAAAATGGCATACTGCGGATGCTGTGATGCTAACTGGACTACTTGCGAGGAATACGTATAGCATTTGTTCAATTCAGAATAAATTTCCTGAACCTGGATTCCATTCTGTAATGTTCCGGAAACTTCTTTTAAGCCTTTCAGTATTTTATTCTGAATATCATTCGCCGCCACCATCTGAGTTCCCACCCAGGTCTGCGCATCTTTTAACTTCGAAGTTTCATCAATAACCTCATTCTGTTTGGCTTTCAGATTTTCTGAATATAGAATCATTGCAGCGGTTACCGTAGGGTCGATGTAGGTATTCTGAGCATTTAGTAGTCCGGAGAATCCCAAAAATAGCATGCTAAACTTTTTCATATTTGTAGTCTTTATTAGTTACCAATTCCGAAAAGTTGATATCAAGGTCGTCCAATTCCTGTGAGATGATCTTGAAAATATTTTTCCCGGGATGGTTTTTCTTCATCTTTTGGTAGTAGGAAACCACCTTCTGATCCAGAGGATGCTGGTAAAGATTTACCAAGGACACCAGGTTTTCAAGACTGTCGCCAAAAGCTTTTAGGTCGGAAACGATCTTTACCAAAGCCTCGTCATAATTGCCGTACTCTTGTACGTAGCACTCAACAGCTGATTTCTCAGGCTTTTCCGTAGTGTAGGTCAGGTACTGTTCAAGGGAAACCTCGTTGCCATAGACTTCACCTTTGGAACCTCTCTTCAGATAAAATTCCTTGAACCGGCTTCTCCCGATCTTGTTGTTGAGATTGTTAATCGTGAAAATTTTGTTTTGCTCTACTTTATTCAAAGATAACAGCGACGCGATGCGATCAAAATTGTCTTTGAATTTGGTCTGATCCAACAGGATAAAGGTGTCGGAATTGTTGATAATTGAATCCTTAACTACGGCATTTCCAATGATGTCATCCAGTTCCTGTGTTACTACGACAGCCTCGCCCCAAAATTTCCGTACAGTTTTATAGAGGTACAGAATATATCCGCCCATCAGTTTACTGGCAATCGCTTTCCAGGCCTCTTCAATGATGAGGGCTTTTCTTCGGTCTTTTCTAAGCCTCATCTTTTGAATGAAGGTGTCCATAATAATCAGTGTCACAATGGGAAACAGCTTTGGATTATCCTTCACATTGTCGATTTCGAAAACAATAAATGATTCATTGAAAAGCGTGTTGTCAGCGGATTCATTTAGGGTCGTTCCATATCTTCCGCCTTTATAAAAATCCCTCAATACAAACAAAAACGTCCTGAGGTTGAACTCTCTTTCCGTAATGTTGTGCTTTTTGTTATTGAGGTAAAGCGGCAGGAATTTATCACAGTAATCGTAGAATCCATTGAACGAAAGCTCTTTGGCAGGCAACTTTTCTTCAAGTTCTTTGATCTTCTTGATTATTGCCTTTCTCAACGATTCATTCCAATCGTCTGCCGTCTCCGGATGTTTAATAATTTCTACGGATCTGATCAAGATGAGTTGTGTGTCATCGTAGATCTTTCTTCGCTTCATATCATTCAAAGTTTCGTAAGCCTCGTAAACTTTGTAGAATTGTTCACTGTCATAGTCAGGATTATTGGCATTCTTATCAGGATGATAGAATTTCAATAATTTTCTTCCTGCTTCTTTCACTTCATCAGGGCTGGCATCGAAAGCAATTCCTAAAATATCATAATACGTTCGTTGCTCCTGGACCTCGCTCTCATATTCGGCAAAAACATCTTCTTCGTGAATATTGTACTTGTTGAGATAAAGAATGAGCTCTTCTGAAGTTTTATGGTTATACCATTCGGTTCCTGAATTGAAATATTGATGATAATAGGACATCAGCACATTATCCAGGATGGATTTCTGTGCAGACGATACTGTCGCATCCGGACCTTGCCATATCAGGAAGATAAGGTTGGTTAAAAATTCAATTTTCTCGATATTAAACTCTTTTTTATCCATCAGAAAAGGATTCATCGTGATCGGTTTTTCTTCGGTGTACTGAATATACCTACCGCCTTTATATCTGCAGGTTCCTGAATAAGAATCTCCGGTATCTACGATCACCACATCATAATTATAGGTCAGGTATTGCTCAACAATATTGTTCATCAGGAATGACTTCCCCGATCCGGATGGTCCTAAAACAAATTTGTTTCGGTTATTGATCCTCCCGGTTTTCATTGGAAGATCAGCGGGATCAACCTTTAATGGAACGCCCTGCCGATCTGTAAATCTCAGGTAGAAGTTAGATTCTTCATTCACGGGATAACTTTCTTTAAAAAAAAAACACAAGGCCGCTTCGCTTGTCGTCATGAAAAGATCGTATTCCCTGAGTTCTGTGGCGTTACCCGGAATGGCTGCCCGAAACAGCTCCATCTGGTTGTAGGCATTTTTTGAAACGATAATACCTTTTGTGAAGAGCTTATTCTCAATCATGGACTGGATTCCTTCCATTTCTTCCATAGTATTTGTTGAAAATATCAGGGAAAAATGAGCATTGACCACTAGCTGACCGTCAATGGCAATATTATGCAGCAAGGTTTGGATCTCTTCTGCGATGATGGCATTGGACGGCGAGTTGTTGGCTGCACCTTCGTGTTTTTTCTTTTTCTTATCGAGTTCCCTTTGCTGCTGGGCCTGGATCGGAATCGTTATGACTTGATTGTAAACTATGGTTTCATAGTTTTCAAGCTCATTGATAAAGGTAAAATTATCAACGGCCGTTTCCGCGGCAGCTCCATTGCCTCCTAGAATAGAGTAGGACTCTATTTCAGAAGGAAGGTCAATATTTTCCACATCAACATAAGAGATGTTTTTGACATAGCGGTTTCCGATCAGTAAGTACGCGTTGGTACTTTTGATATTGTCAAAAGTGGGAATCTCAGAAAACTGCATAGACAAAACTCCGGAAATGTAATATTCAAAATCTTTCTCAAACAGAAATTCAGGTTCGCAGTCATTCTGCTTTAACAACATAAATACCTTCTGGCATTTGTCCCGAAGCTCCTTATAGCTCTTTTCGGAAAATGCGTAATGTTTATTTTTCTTCTTCTTCAGTTTATCGTCGACTATATCAGTAAAGAGCAAAACGGTCTCAATAGTTTTGAAGAGTCTGCCCTCAAAATGATCGGAGTATTTCCTGGAGGAATTGAGTGGATGGCTCAGCAGTATATTTCTTTTTAGTGAATATATCCAGTTTTTGAACAATCCGCCCTTCGCCTATAATGGACACGACCTGATTAAGAATCGTATGGAAGTCCAGGTAATTGTCCGGATCGGCAGAGTATTGTTCTACTACGTTTTTTATTCTAATCCCGATAATGGGATTGCCGTATTGCCCGAAAAGCACGTCAAAATCCCAATTGAAATCCTTTCCGTAATCGTAGCCGATGAACGGAATGTCAAATACTTGTTTTTTTGCTGTTGCCATTCTTTAAAATTTTATTATTGTTTAATCTTTTTGGGAAAATGAAGATGTGATCGAAGTGTTTGGTCTTGTTATACAGACCGTATTTGTCCTGTCTTTTGAAGATCAGGTAAACACCTCCGGCTGTTGCTGCAAGCCCCAAGAGTGAGCCGAGCAATCCGAATTTGGATAGTACCAGGGCGGCAACAACGCCGGCGCCGATAACTGCCACGGCGTAAATGATGTACTTGCCTTTAAGCCCGAAGAATACAAGAGGCTTTTTCAGCCCCTTGTAAAGGTAGAATCCCATTTTAGGCAAAAAAGGAGGTTACAAACTCAGGAACAACGATCAGGAAGATCATGGCACCGCCATAACCCAGGATTTCTTTGTTGACGTCCTGGTCGCCGTTGGTCCATTTATTATACACTCTCAGACCGCCAATAAAACCAACCAATCCGCCGACGGCTTTTAAGATCAGCTTTATCGGGTCCCAATAGTCTTTAATATCATTGGCTGCGTTTGAAATGGCTGTTGCACCGCCTTGTGCAAGCATTGGTGTAACGGCTAGCAGAAGCAATGCTGCGGTGAATAATTTTTTTGTTATCAGGTAACGTTTGTGCGTGTTTTTCATCATATTGAAATTTTATATTGAATTGTGTTTTTGCTTAGAAAAAGGCATAGGAAATGTGCTATCCGACTCAATAGAGCGGATCATTGGTGTATTGAAAATTGTCGTTTTCCTTTCTAGATCATTGAATGGTAGACCTTGAATCCGTCACGGTCTGCAAGTACCTGGACGTGGGTTTCAGCCAGATTGAGGAATTGGTTAAATTGCTGTTTCAGCCTTTGAGAAGCATCTTCTTTATTTTGTTCAGCTTGGAGAATCTCATCATTTTGAGAAGGCAGTTCTGAGAACTCTCTGCTTTCAATGTATTGACTATCTTCTTGATCTGTTGAATCGTGTTGTGTTGTCGGATGTTCATCGATGTTATACGTATCTTCTAGCATATCGATAGCTTGCTCAGATTCAAATTTCTGTCGGTAGTAATCAAGGTGCCGGTTTTCATCAGTGTCATCTTCAGTAGAAGGGAAAGGCTCTTTTTTGTGGAACGAAGTTGGGGTGTTGAGCTGTTCCACATTATCAATGCTGACCTCTGTTATTTCATTCGTATTTATCTCAGCGAATGCTGCGAGGGCAAATTCTTCGCCTTCGTCCTCTTTGAAGACAGTTTCCTTTTTCAGGAAAAGATCATAAACGATATTTCCTGCGTAATAGAGCAGATAAACTGCAAGAATGGTAATAAATATTTTGATCATCGTCGGTAAAGTGTTTTTAGTTTGGTAATTTGTTATAGGCTAATTTCAAGCGTTTGGCTGATGTAATCGATCATTTCATTGAAAGGATGTTTAACCGCATATTTCTGTTCGTAAGTCAGTTTTCTTGTATCGATGGTCTGAAGACAGTTTCTTTTGAATACAGGATTTTTCAGCAGTATTCCGTATTTCCTGATCTCAGCGTCCATACCTTCCTGGTTCTGGTATTTATAACCTTTATCGTATTTGGACCGGATGAATATTCGCTCTGCCTGGCTTTCCAGCAATCCCAAAAAGTTGATAAAGACCAGCGTAGATTTTGCAGAGACATTTGAATATTCAAAGGGTATCACAATAAAATCACTGTAGATCAATAGATCACTATAACGGGCATCTAAGGTTCCA
The DNA here is from genome assembly GCF_037149975.1 of Chryseobacterium sp. VD8. NCBI lineage: Bacteria > Pseudomonadati > Bacteroidota > Flavobacteriia > Flavobacteriales > Weeksellaceae > Chryseobacterium > Chryseobacterium sp. VD8. Next base: position 9,300 of record NZ_JBBCQL010000011.1, read on the forward strand.
GCAAGGTCAAAAAGGTGGATGTCTTCGCTTTCCTTCATTTCAATGAGATGTTCAAAGTCGGAAAAAGGCTGTTCGTTATCCTCATCGATAATGGCCACATCATAAAGTTTTGGCAGTTCTGACTCTTCATCTTCTTGCCATTTGTGGTAAAAAGATTTCTGAAAATCAAAATCGAACACTTTGACCTTTCTTTCAGACATTCCCGAAATATAATTGGCAAAAGCAATCGCAAGTGTGGTTTTGCCTGTTCCTCCTTTTTGTGTACCAAATGTTATGATCATAGGTTTTGCTTTTTTTGCCGGTTAATTTCTCAGGTGGCTAACAATCGACCATTTTTCCTTACCTCTTTTTTTTCTTCCGTTTTTTCAGCTCATCCTCCGCTGGGTCTTTTGCTCCGCCGGAACTCCTCTGCCATTCAAAAAGCATTTCATTGACGGCCTGCTTAAATTCCTTTTCGTTATGGTTCTCGGTCAGCTTTTCACTTTTGAATTCCGGATTCAGAAACTTTTGATATTGTTTTTCGCCAATCAACAACTGCAGTTCTCCAATGAAATGAAGTTTGGAATGGATGGCGAAATACTTTCCGTCTTCCGATCTCATCAGGCTGACATCATCTTTACGTTGGGTTTTGAGATACTCTTTTACATCATTCCTAACCCTATTGAATATTTCTTTGTTTTTCAGTTTTTTATTGTCAAACAGCATATAATCGCTCAGTTCATTTTCAGGATATATTGCTTTCAAATATTTCAGCAATATGTTTTTGGTTTCTGCATTAGGAATGCCGTAATCTTTCAACTGCTCAAAGAGTCTTTTATCCATTATTGATGATGTGAATTCAAATAAGTCGCTCATTTTCACAATTTCGCTGCCTTTGTAAATGGTACCTGTTTTATGATCGATCAATGTATAACCAAACGGTTTGTTGCCATCCTTATGATGAAACACGATGTCAACTCCGAAGAGGTCTTTCAGTTTTTTCTGAAGCTCGCTTTCAAATTCTATTTCAGGTTTCCAATGATCTTTGTACTTTTCCTCCGGAAGCATGGCTTCCAGCTTTCTATAGTCATCCACTCTAAATACTTTATTGGAGTAGATCTGCTTGTACTTTGAAAAAATGGCTCTGATCTGCTTTACCCGCTTCTCATTCACTGTATTGCTGAAAACAATTTGATCTGCTGAGAAACTTCGTTGTACGATGCCGTTTTTGGAAATGGTAATGGATCTTCCATCATTTGTGTTTTTGATAAGTTGATAACCATTTCTGTTAAGCAAAGTTTTAAGCTGCTGAAAAGAGCCAATTTTGTAAGTTAAAAGTTTATCTAATTTTTCTTTCTCATTGATGCCGTATAGTTTTTCCATCACCTGGGCTAAAGCTTTTTGCGCCTTTAGCTTTTCGTAACTGTCATCAATCTTTTTTCCGGTTTGTTTATCCACCCTTGTGGAAACAATATGGAGGTGATTGTTCTCTGTATCACTGTGAAAAACTACTATGTATGGCTGTTCTCCGTAACCCATTTTATCCATAAAATCTTCACTGATCTTTGTAAGCTCTTCTTTGGTATGATCGTGAAACTTAGTTGAGATCACAGCATGGAATTGCGGTTTTTGTACTTTCTCACTTTTGGATATTGCTTTTAAATAGTTCCTGACCTGTTGCTTGTCACTGTCTTCATTGATCAATGATGGAAAGTTTTTCATCAGCATCAGTTCGCCTTTGCCCTTGTCCACCTTCTTATCATTGTAGTCCACTCCGGGGAAATTGCAGCCGGCAGGTTTCATTAGCTTGACGATCATTTGGAAAGCAATGCGTATATGTTTTCAAACATTTTATTTTGCTGTGCTTTCAGTTTCTTTATCTCTAAAAGTTGTTCAGAAAATAGTTCCAGTTGATTTTCCGAAATATATTTTTGACTGTTGACCAGCTTTGCCACCTGGTTGATATTGGTTTCGATCTTTGAAAAGATGTTGTCCTGTTTTTCAATGAAAGACACTATTTTTCTTCGTTCATCATCCATTAATCTATTTTCTACAGAATCGATAATCAGGCTGGTCATTGAAATATTTCTTTCCCTGCACTTTTTCTTCCAGTTCTCCTTTCTTTGCTGTTTGATCCTGAAAAAGATTACCTCAGAACTGCTACTGTCTTCTTGTTTCATGGGAGACTCCAACTCGGAATACCATTCACACTTTTAAGGATATAGGTTCCACTTGGTGGTGGCGCAGGAATCAGTTCTGTGGCGAATCCAAATGAACCGTCCGCTTTCGCAACTACTTTCTTTGTATATGCCGGATCACCATCTGCATTAGGCATTTGTGATGGCGTTACACTTAGTTTGCCGTTGATATTCAACCATCTTTCAGAAAAATCCCCCGAGATCAACGCAAATTTGTAATCCGTATAATTATTGGTAATACTGTCCCAAAAGCTGGTTGAGCTTGTTGTAACGGGGGTGGAATGTATAGCTAATTTATTGCTGACACTTCTGTTTCCTGTTGCGGGGCTTCCGGCACCAGCGCCAATGAACACATTATTAGAGCCTGTCCTGTTTCCGGTTCCTGATAAATACCCGATCGATACATTATCATTTCCGGAAGTGATGTATGACATGGCTCCGGCGCCTATCCCTATATTCCGGCTTCCTGAAATTACGCCGTTTGCAATTCCGTTTAATGCGGATACACCCGCACCATAGTTCAGCTTCCCGGTAACTTCTCCCTGGGACATCGCATAGGCGCTGGCAGAGTTACCTTTTCCTGATGTAATATTGGCATCGGTAGCTAGAATAGAGTTGTATTCGCCTGTAATGGGGCTTCTTGATTTTCCCAGGATATAATTTTCCTTTTGGTCAAAATCAAGTTTCAAACTGTTTTTCACTACCAACTCAACCGAAGAAGTGTTGCCTCTGAGTGCGACGATTTCCAAAGGATCGCTTTGCAAAACAGGAATCCATTGTTGGCCGTCGAAACAATATAAGCCCGTTTTTTCGATATGAGCCGCCTGTCCCACCAAGTTAGTAGCTGGTGATGTCACAAAGATTAATGCCCCTTTCTGAGCAGTAGAAAATGATTTTGCAGCGATTTGGTCTCCTGTAATACGGGGTGGAATAATACCATCATAATGACCTGTATCATCAGGCTTTCCGACCACTTCAAAAGTGGCTTTTGGTGTCTGAGTATTAATACCGACCTGTGAAAAAGCACTGGTGGCTATTAATACAAAGAATAATTTGAGAAAATTGTTTTTCATTGTGTTATGTTGTTTTAATTTAATTTGGTTTTTAGAATCTTACTTTAAATATGGAATCCGCCAGTTGGAATACCCCTGTACTTCTCCGTAAGTGTAAATGGAAGTCGATATCTGGTTCAGCGAGCTTTGAGGAATTTGTATAGTGTAATTTTCTAGCAATGCAGGAAAGTACTGGGTTGAATTTTCGTTGTGTAAGAGAACAATTTGATTGGGAATATAACCTATATCGTTAAATATGTCTTCAATATCAATAAGAGCCTTACCCGTAACAGGTGCAGAATTGTCGGTTCGATGTAAACGAAAACGAACATTAACAATACCGTTGATTTTTCTGAATACAACAAATCCTTCAAGCCCTCCAAAGTTTTTTGAGCCTATGGTGTAATTTTTAGAAGAGGTCAGGTAATTGTTTGTATTCGCCCATTGATTTCTTGGTTCCGTCCAGGTGGAGGTTGCGGCAAGACTTGCCGTGCTGTTAGAATCAAAAGTCAATAAAATGTAATATTCTATCGGATCAACATCTTTTGATACAGGTTGCCAGGCCGTACCATCGAAGTAATACAATCCGGTAGTTCTAACATTGATAACCTGCCCGGATAAGTTTGTAGCAGGAACAGTCACAAATACGACGGCTCCTCTTTTTGAAATTGAATATGATTTTCTGGACAATTGATCTCCCGTTATTCGTGGTGGAATAATCCCGTCGTAATGATTAGGATCAACCGGTTTCCCTGTAACGTCCAAAGTGGTCTCTGGTGATACAGTATTAATTCCGACCTGTCCCGAGACCCATATGGTCAATAAGCTAAAGAAAAAGTAAAGATATGTTTTCATCTTTTTTGATTATGATTTCTGTTGCAAAGTTGGGACATCAAAATCGTGAAAACAATAGTATTCAAAGGCCTTGGGCTAAATAAGACCATTCTGGTCTAATTTGGAAATCGTGGAGATTAATAAAGAATAAATTGGAATTTGTATATGATTTCAATAAAGAAAAAAAACGAGTTCCGAAGTTTTTTCCCCTTTTGCAAAAAGGCAAGAGAGTCTTTGGATGTACAACTTGAAAAGTTGTATATACAAAGACACATCTTGCTAAAAAGAGGAGGGTAGTTTTAAGAGTTCTGAAAAATAATTGTAAAAGTTTGATTCTGTTGATGATGCGTGATCTTTATCGTGTATTGCTTTTGAAAGGAAAAAAATACTTAGATAATAGATTTTCAGTTTGTATCTATTTTACCCACGTTTTGAAATTGCGTGTAGCTATTTTACGCATCCAAATAGAAAGTTTGTATTCATTTTACTCACGTTCAGAAATTGCGTGTAGTTATTTTACCCATCTAAATCGAAAGTTTGTATTCATTTTACATATAGTTGGAAAATGTGTGCAGTTTCGTATGTTGCTAAGTACAAAAGCTTGTATCTATTTTACCCACGTTCAGAAATTGCGTGTAGTTATTTTACTCATCTTGGTCGAAAGCTTGCATTCAATTGACGTAATGTTGGAAATTCTGTGTAGCTTTTTTACACAGCTAAATAGAAAATTTACATCCATCTTACCAAAGGTTGGAAATGGTGTATAGTTATTGATTACCATTAATATTAAGGTGAGTTTCATAAATCATATAAACTTTTTATATCTGTCAATGCAATTTAAGTTGGAGTTGGTGTCAATTACGAAGTATAAGAATTTGTACTGTATTTGACTTTAGAAAATGCGAAACTCTCCAATATAAGAATTGGTTGAATCCCATTGCTATGACTGTATCAAAGAAATTTGTAAGTAAAGAAAAAAAATGGTTAATTTACAAACTCTTAATAACCACGAAATTACATTCTTATGAAAAATCTACTTTTTGTAGCTCTATTATCAATAGGACTTTTTTCTTCTTGCAAAGATGATGAGCAGGATCAAAATGTATTGCCAGAAGCAACGCAATCCGGTAAAAACACCGCAGGGGCATTAATAAATGGCAAAGTTTGGGTAGCTACCACAAAAAAGATTAACCAACCCGGCACCTATTGTGAAAAGTTGAATAATAACTATTATTTAATAAAATTAGATTTAAGAAAAGATCCTGAGAGATACACTGAATCTATTGACCTAATTGTATCAATCCCCAACTTAGAGATTAACCAAACATATGAAGTTGTTAATCAAACACCTGACGATGGTTACAACTATGCAAGCTATACAAGTAATGATAAGGTTAGTTACTCATCAAACTCAAACAACACCGGTAGAATAAAAATAACGAGACTCGATCTTCAAAACCAAATTGTTTCTGGAACATTTGAATTCAAAGCCGAAGATAGCAATGGGAATATTGTTACTATAACAGAAGGACGCTTTGATAAAAAGTTCGATTAAAAACTAAATAAACACTAACCTATGAAAACAAAATTAAGTATTTTGGCAGCATTCCTATTGCTGTCAAAGCTTCTACTTGGACAAGTCCAAGTTAGTCCACAACTTGTAGCGCAGCCGAGTGATCCCGTCAATCCGGTCCTGGAATCTACACTTTTATTGCCCTTTTCAGATTTGGACAAGACAAAAATACAAACAGGTCTACTACTGGATGCAGGAATAGAGTTTGCGGATCTTAAGAAATATAATGGAACTCCTACGGATAGTTCATTTACCACATCTAAAATCATAAATGACATTTACGGGTCATTAGTAATGAGTAAAATATCGTCGAATGGCAGTGCTCTTAAATCTCCCGCTGATTTTCAAAGTGAGTGGTTTCAGGACCAGACAATTGATCTACTGCCGATAGGTGGAACCTATTTCAAATATAACCAATTTTCAGAAAGCAATCAACTAGCTTTTCAGAATATGGCTCCGAATCTGCCTACTGATAGATTGAATAATATTTCTACAGGATCTCTAACGTTAACACCTCAAAATAAAATTTTAGATGTTTACGTAAATAATGTCTGGCAAGATCCTTATGAGATCAATAAAGTTTTTGCAATGGCACCAATTGCGAACAGTCACAACAAACTACATTTCAATGTTGTTTTTCCACCTACTCTGTTTCTAAGTAATTACATTAGTGAAATCTCAACTCTCGAAGTAAAATTTTCCGATACCACCAACTTTCAAACGGTAACATTGGGGCAGATAATGCCTGTTAGTTATCCCTCTACTGGTGAATATACCTGGACATATAAACTTACTTTAACGAATGGGCAAATACTATACTCAAAAAACAAATTTTCAGTTACTGGAGATTTGGAAAAATATGTCGATATAAATGACAATGGGCAGGCTTTTTCTGCTGCAGCTAACTTGTCCACCAACAATTACTGGAAAGTACAACTGGAAAATTATCAGTATTTTATTCCTTTCCCCCCGACGGTTGTAAATAAACCAAAACTTACATTATATATTAAACTTCGTAATGGGCAAACCCAAATCACAAAGCCTTTCCTTGTAGCAGAAGGCTTTGATACAGGTCATATAACAGCACCTAGACAAGAAGGCGGAGATAATAATATTGATGATTTTTTGAATAGAGGAGGTATGCAAAATTCTGCATTGAAATCCTATTTAGAAGGGAATTACGATATCATCTATGTAGATTGGGGTATTGGTACTGACTATATACAAAATAATGCTGAACTATTAAAAAAAGCAATCAGATGGGTAAATCAGAATAAAATAGGAAGCGAGAAGAATGTAGTTTTAGGACAAAGTATGGGAGGTCTTATTGCTCGATATGCGCTAAAGGATATGGAGGATAACGGGGAAAACCACGATACAAAATTATTCATTTCTCACGATTCTCCCCATTTGGGCGCAAATACACCTTTAGGGCTACAATATATGCTTAGACATATTTCAAAAACTTTTCTTCGTTCGCCCATTGTTGCTGGTCTTAATTATGTTTTTTCGCCTATATTCACTGGTGGTGCTCCTGTAAGTGACATTCTTACAATCGCCGATACTCCTGCTTCCAGGCAAATGTTAATCAATTATATTAATAGTAGCTATAGCATTGATAATTCTGTCCACAACACCTGGCAAGCAACTTTAAAGTCAAAAGGTTATCCTCAGCAAACTAGGAATGTAGCTATTTCAAATGGAAGCGAATGTGGTACCGATCAAAACCTCCAGGATTTGGTTACAATGCATCACAATAGTAAAGGCTGGTTTGTAGATTTTATCGGGGCATTGATTGGTGGCGTAACATTAGATCCTGCTCAGGTAATACTTTCTGTTGTTCCGGGAAAATCCCGCTATTACTATGATTTTGTTGCTCGACCAATGTCTAGCATTAATGAGTCAAAGCAATTATATTATGGAAAGATAGTATATAAAAAAGATATTTTATGGGTAATCCCAGCTCAACATACACTACTTTCTGGAAGCAGAAATCAGCCCTCTAATGTGCTGCCTATTGATAAATATGGTGGTGGGAAATACAGATTTCCAACTTCTTCATTACCTGAATTTCTCGGCAATCATATTACTGCAACTGATTTTTCTTTTGTTCCAACACCCAGCGCTTTGGATTACAATTTTGGAAATACAACGCTTACAGAAAATGAATATCAGAAAACTTTTTCACCAGTTGACGATGCCAGTAATATCCCTTTTGCAAACTTTGTAGCGGAGGAGATAGGAAGTTACTATGGAGAAAATACAAGCCATACCTATTTTAGCCCAAGGAATAGACAGTTTATTCTCAATCAATTCTCAGAAGCCACCAAAGATCAAAAGTTAACTACCGCTTTTTTGTGTGGTAGCAAAGTAAAAATAGGCGGAGACGCACTATTGTGTGGAAATAATAACACAACTTATACAACAGGTTTTGCACCAACAATCCAATGGTCGGTAATAAATGGCGCTAACCTCGTTGATATAATTGGTCCTAGTAACCAGCCTCAAATCTCACTTACTCCTAAAGCAAATGCGAATGGTTTACTGAAGTTACAAGCATATCTTGCTGGGGGTGGAGCAAGCAATACGGTTACTAAGGAGGTTTGGATAGGAAAACCTATGTTTAGCGTGTCCCAGATTAACGATCCCACTTACTACAACGAATCTCATTTCTATTTAAGTAATAGTAATGCAACACCTGTCGGTAGCGAGCAGGGCATTACTCAGGTAACCTGGACAAAATTGTCATCAAGTCCCCAATATGGTGTATTTCTCCATACCTATAATAATCAACTTGAAGGATTTGCACGAGGAAGTAATAATAATTGGTCTATGGAGGTAAAAGTAGAAGCAACAAATGGTTGTGGAACATCTACTCAAACAGTAACTATAACACCACCGCCGGCTGCACCTTGTGAAACATTTTCTATTGCAAAAAACGGAGAGACTTCTGATAGCTATGTTGTATTGAAATATATTGAACCACCTTGTGTTTCGGGAAAAACTGTAATTTCGAAACAAGAAGAACAATATCAAATAACTGTTGCCAACAGTATGGGAGCCGTTGTAATTTCCAAAGCGGGAAACTCTTTCGATCTACAAGGTTTTCCGACAGGAATGTATGTAGTAAATATTTCAAAAGACAACGAAACCTTAGTAAATCAAACGATAATTAAAAATTAGTTTTAATTAACAATAGAAAAACAGGAATATTCAGTCTTCCTGTTTTTTAATATCAATATCTCGAATTTGTTTAATTACTGGTAGTTAGGATAACTTATTTCTGAACCAAGATTTAGTTTTTCCAAAAAAATTGTACTAAAGTATGCAATTGACTGTTATAAAACCTTAATTAACCTAAATGTCAAATTGATTCTCTCTTTCATAGGAATAGTTGACTTAGCAATTCTATGCTCCCAATGCTCCTGCAAATCTCCTTTCATAATGAGCAGTGAACCGTTTGGAAGCGGCAAGCTGTACTTGCTTTGATGATGATCCTTTTTTCTGAAATCAAAGTTTCTGGTTTGTCCGAGACTAATGGATGCAATGACAGGGCGTTTCCCATAACGGTTCTCCTTATCCCTGTGCCAGGCTACTGAATCATTATTATCGCGATATAGGTTGAGCAAAACACCATTGAACTGATAACCGAATTCTTTTTCAATTCTTTCTTTTAGAGCATATAATTCAGGAGTCCATTCATTCCTTGCAGTTGTATTATTATCAGCCGAATCGTAAGACTTTGTATCACCATACCACGCAGTGAGACGAGGCGTTATTACTGTTTTGTCGTACATTTTTTGTGTGCGTTGCTCCCAACGTGTAGAATGGAGCAGTTTATCTTTCAAAAGGTCTGCTTCTTCCTTGCTCAGAAAAAATTCTCTGAATTCCAAAAGGTCTTTTGGAAACTCGTATAGATCTTCGGAATCGAATAAGCTGAGCTGAGTCATGATCTGTAATTCAATTTATTTATATATTTGTCGCCCTCTCTTAATAGAGAGTTTTTTCATCATTTGTGTTTTTACTTCCCTTCGGGGAAGTTTTTTTATTCTTGGCTTAATCTCAATAAGCTATTTTCCAGTTTGCTAATACTCTTTTTAGCTTCGTCCACTAAATTTTTCAAATTCGCTTTATCAGGCAGGGTGTGCGGTTTATAATCCTGCGGCAAAATTCCTCTCACGTAGCGCCATACCTGAGCAATCTCGTCCAAAGCAATATTATATGGTTCATAAAATGAATTGTCCGCTAAAACGGTAATGTACTTTTTATTTCTTTTCAAAAAAGTCTTATAGGTAATCCCTTCCTGCGTCACAAAAATATATTCCTTGTTGGCTTTTAAATCTTCTAGTTTTTCAACATACTCACCAATGAGAATAGACTGGTCGGCAAATGGAGGCATTGAATCACCATCAGCTAAAAATCCTCTGTATTTCCCACTCTTAAGGAAGGGAAAATATATTTTTTGTAGGCTTTCAATGTATTCAGGGTCACTAAAGCCTTTCAGATATCCCATAGAAGCCTTCTGCGGAACAATCTCAATAAAATTATTACCTTCCGTATCTACAACTATTGGAAGCAATACCTTATTCGCTGGAAGATTAACTACATCTTCCAAAGGATATTTTCTGATATCAACCGTAAGTAAAAGGTCAATGCTCACCTTAAAATATTTCGAAATCCTGATTAAAACCTCGTAAGGAGCCTCGGAACGTCCGTCTTCGTATTTAGAATAACGCACTCTGCTCAAAAAAATATTATCTGCAACTTCTTGTTGTGATAATTTTTTTTGAGCTCTTAAATACCTGATGTTTTCTGAAAAAATTGACATTGATACAATTTGTATCTACAAATATATAAAAAATGATACAATTAGTATCTAATTTTGTCAAATGGAACGAGCAATTGCACATATGGATTTGGATACTTTTTTTGTTTCCTGTGAGCGGCTGAGACACTCTGTGTTGGAGAAACAGCCTGTTATCATAGGAGGTGGAGATCGTGGAGTAGTGGCATCGTGTTCCTATGAAGCCAGAAAATTCGGGGTACGTTCGGCAATGCCAATTAGAATGGCTCTGCGATTATGTCCCGAAGCGCAGGTCATAAAAGGAGATATGGAATATTACTCCAATATGTCGCATATGGTAACAGAAATTATTCAGGAAAAAGTACCTGTCTTAGAGAAAGCTAGTGTAGATGAATTTTATCTGGATCTCTCCGGAATGGACAAATTCTTCGGATGTTATCAATGGACAACTGAAATTGCCAATGCCGTGACCAAGCAATCAGGATTACCCATCAGTTTTGCATTGTCCACCAATAAAACCGTTTCAAAAATTGGAACCGGTGAATCAAAACCTACCGGAAGATTTGAAGTGAAGCCTGAATATATTCAGCCTTTTTTAAATCCTTTATCAGTCAAAAAGATTCCGATGGTCGGAAATGTAACTTTTGAACTGCTGTCAAGATTAGGGGTAAGAAAAATAGAAACCCTGTCTAAAATGCCAGTGGATGTGTTGCAGCAACTGATCGGAAAGAACGGAACGGAGCTATGGAAGAAAGCCAACGGTATTGATAACACGCCTGTCATTCAATATTCTGAAAGAAAATCTATTTCTACGGAAACAACTTTTGCCGAAGATACCATTGATGTTCTAAACATCAGAAGTATTCTTTCCGGAATGGTAGAGCAGCTCTGTTATCAATTGAGACACGAACAATGGCTGACCTCTACCGTTTCTGTAAGGATACGATATGCGAACTTTGATACAGAGACTAAACAATGTAAAGTACCTTATACTTCAGCAGATCATACTTTGCTCAGATATGCTTTAGAACTGTTCAGAAAAGTATATACCCGCAGGATGAGAATTCGTCTTGTTGGGGTAAAATTTACCGGGCTTGTTCACGGAAACCATCAGATGAACCTTTTCGAAGATACGGAAGAGCTGATCTCATTATACCAGACAATGGATAAAATTAAAGATAGGTTTGGAGCAAAAAGCGTTGGACGTGCTTCAGGTCTTTTAACTTAAAAATAACTTATGTTTCTCAATTGTCATACTTATCATAGCTTGCGTTATGGGACTATTTCTGTCGAAGATCTGGTTCAACTGGCTGTTGACTATAAGTTAAAAGCTCTGGCATTGACTGATATTAATACTGTAACGGGTATTTACCAATTTTATAAGCTCTGTCAGCATAATAACATAAAACCAATTGTAGGGGTTGATGTACGGGTTGAAAATGAGCAGTATTATACCTGTCTCGCTAAAAATCCTAAAGGTATTGCAGAGATAAACAGGCTTTTGACGGATTACAACTGTGACGGTATTAGTATTCCGAAAATGAATCCTCCGTTGGAACATTGTTTTGTCATCTACTCTTTACAAAATACTCCCGAAAAACTATTGGAACACGAATTTATTGGGATCAGGCAGGAAGAGCTAAATCTATTGATAAAACCTGAACTCAAATCTTTAATACATAAAATGGTCATTCTTCATCCGGTAACCTTTAAAACCGATGAAGAATATAAGCTTCATAAAGTATTGCGGGCGATTGATGGCAATACCCTTTTTATTAAACTGACTGAAAAAGATTATTGCAGAAAAGATGAATGTTTTATTGATAAGAAAAAGCTTTTGAGTCAATTCGGACACTACCCTGAAATTATTGAAAATACTAAACATATCGTTAATGAGTGCAGCTTTGATTTTGAATTTAATACACCTAAAAATAAAAAGTATTTTACTGACAGCAGGGAAAATGATTTTAAATTACTTTCTCAGTTAGCATATGAAGGTTTAAGTAAAAGATATCCTGATAATAGTCAATTGGCGAAAGCAAGGGTTGAAAAAGAGCTGAAAGTTATTGATGAATTGAATTTTTGCGGCTACTTCCTCATCACTTGGGATATTATCCAGTACAGTAACCGGATGGGATTTATGCACGTTGGCAGAGGTAGCGGCGCTAACAGCATTATTGCTTATTGTCTTGGAATTACAGACATATGTCCTTTGGAACTTGATCTGTACTTTGAACGATTCCTAAACTTAAACCGTAAGAGTCCCCCGGATTTTGATATTGATTGGAGCTGGAAGAATCGAGATACAATTCTTGAATACATCTTCAATAAGTACGGAAAAGATTACGTGGCATTTTGCGGAACCAATGTCGAATTCAAAAGAAAATCAAGATTCAGGGAGCTGGGAAAAGTTTTCGGGCTTCCAAAAGATGAACTGGATCAGCTTTCTAAAAAACCGAAAGAGCAACACGACCAGAATTCAGTGGTTCAGCTGATTTATAAATATGAACAGCTATTGATAGGCTTTCCCAATCAAAGAAGTATGCATAGCTGCGGAATTTTAATTTCGGAGGAACCAATTACCAATTATTCAGCTTTGGAATTTCCACCCAAGGAATTCCCAATCGTGCAGTTCGATATGCACACGGCTGAGGATATTGGACTTGAAAAGTTCGATATTCTTTCTCAGAGAGGACTGGGAACGATTAAGGACACGGTAAATTTGATTAAGCAAAAAAGAGGAATTCACGTAGATATTGAAGATACAAGAATCTCGAAAGATGAAGTCAAATGCAATGAGTTTTTAAGCATTGGAAAAACCATTGGCTGTTTCTATATTGAATCACCGGCGATGAGAGGTCTACTACGGAGACTTAAATGTAACAATTATAAGGTGTTGGTAGCTGCATCTTCCATCATTCGGCCAGGTGTTGCCCAGAGCGGAATGATGCGGGAGTATATATTCCGCCATAACCATCCCGGCCAGTTCGAATACTTCCACGAGGTGTTTAAAAGAGAATTGGGTGAAACTTACGGCATCATGGTCTATCAGGAAGACGTTATAAAAGTTGCGATGCACTTTGGCGGAGTATCAGCAGCTAATGGCGATGTTCTCCGAAGGGCAATGAGTGGAAAGGGACGTTCTCTTTCCGCCTTACAGAAATTAAAAGATGATTTTTTTGAATCGTGTAAAAGAAAAGGTCATCCTGACCTGCTCTCTCAGGAAGTTTACCGACAAATTGAATCTTTTGCCGGATATTCGTTCTGTAAGGCACATTCAGCTTCCTATGCGGTGGAAAGTTATCAGAGTTTATATCTGAAAGCTTATTATCCTATTGAGTTTATGGTTTCTGCTATTAACAATGGTGGAGGATTTTATCGCACTGAGGTCTATGTTCACGAAGCCAAGATGTCAGGCGCTACAATTCATAACCCTTGCATTAACCTTAGTGAGTTCCATACGACAGTCTATGGCTCGGATGTCTATTTAGGATTAATGCATATTGAGAAACTGGAAGCATCTATCAAGCAATTTATTCCTGAGGAAAGAAAAGAGAATGGAGATTACAAATCCTTAGAGGATTTTGTCAAAAGAGTTAATATCGGCATTGAAACGCTGCAGATATTAATTTTTGTCGGCGCTTTCAGATTTACAGGAAAGCAAAAACACGAATTATTGATTGAGGCAAGGTTCTTACTTTCAAAGAATCAATACAAAACCAAGATAATATCATTATTTGATGAACCTCAAAAAAATTATGAGCTACCGACAATAGATAGAAATCCTTTTAAAGATGCCTTCGATGAAATTGAGATACTAGGATTTCCGGTTTCCTATTCTATTTTTGATTTACTAAAGACGAAACATAGAGGGGATGTATTGGTTAAAGATCTTTTAAAATATCACAAGAAGCAAGTTAGAATGCTGGCTTATTTGATTTCCAGAAAACACGTTCCCATTAAAATGAAAAACCATCCAGGCAAGAAAGACGATATGTATTTCGGAACCTGGATAGATGCGGAAGGACAATATTTTGACACCGCACATTTTCCGGACAGCCTGAAAAAGTTTCCTTTTAAAGAGGGGGGTATTTATCTTCTGCAGGGGACTGTTGAAGTGGATTACCATTTTCCGACTGTGACTATTACCCGAATGGCCAAGATGCCCCTTATTGCCGATCCCCGGTATTCAATGGATGAGAACAAATCAAAAGAGATGGAAAGAAGTTTGCGGGAAGATGTCAGTATGACTTTCAGGCAGCCTTATCCGCAAGAACACGAAATTGGATTGCCTAGAATAAAGATGGGTTGAATATTAATACTTACCATGGAACTTCGTATATCTTATCATCATCATTCAATTCGAGATCTTCAATTTTACAGTTACGTTTTTTTGCTTCAAACTGAAGAAAACTTAGCAAGTCATTGTACTCTTCCGTAGCATAGACAGCAGTCCGCATTAATTTGTCCAATTTTCTAAAGGAATTTTTGCCTCCCTTCAGTTCAAAAAAGGAAGAGTTAATATGTCTCATATAGAGATAGAGATATTCATTTCCGGCATTAATAGCGTCATCCAGATATGGCAAAAGATTAGCAGCACCAACTGTATCATAACTTTTCATTGCCTTTTCAATCCAATATTCAAGATGAAGAAACATGGCAATATCTGCTTTATTACTTTCCGTAATTTTCATATTGTATTTTAATGCAGCAATAGAAAACAAAAGATGGACCCAGGAAACTTGAAAACCACAATATGGAATTTGCTCAAAAGTGTAATGACTATGACTTCTGGTTAAGCGGCTGCCATACGAAGCTTTCCGTATTTCGTACGAAAAACTACTAATCAGATTGTTTTTGTCTTCGTATCCTTTAACTTGCGAAAGAGTTGGATTATTCCAAAATTTTGAAACAATATCGTACAGAAATTCAAGATCATCACGCGTTCCGCAAATTTCGATTCCAAGCCCTTTTTTTGTAGGTATTGTATAAATCATTATTCTTTTCTTGTGTAAGCAAAAGTAAGTTAGAATTTTGTTAAAAAAATAATTTTTTTTTATGAATACAAGTTCTTTTAAGATTCGCCTTTCATACTTTGTATCGTTTCTAATCTTTAAAAAATTATCTTTCTATACATTTTTACTAATTGCGAAAGTTCATAGATGCATAGTAAACTATAAAATATGACTTACCTTTGTTCCGCTCTAAAAAAACGAAGTTATGCAAGGTAATAAAGTCCAAAGAAAGAAAATCATAAGGGCAAGCTATGTAAGATTAGGCGGGATTTCAATTATTGTTAGCATTTTTTGTTGTCTGATTTCTTATAGCCTAAAACATTTGACAGGATATGTGCAGGAACATTTATTTGAAAAAACCATGACTACGGAAAATAGATTATTTATCATTTTGCCTAGTATAGGGATTACAGCCATCTATTTTTTACGTAAATATTTTTTCCAGAATAGAAAAAACAAAGGAATTAAGGAAATATACACGACTCTTGAAACGAGAAAGGATCATCTCCCTTTTTTCAAAATACCTTCCCATTATATCAATGGATTTTTAACGGTAATTTTCGGAGGTTCTACGGGGGTAGAAGTATCTACTGTTGTTGCTACTGCAACATTTGGTAATCAGGCTTACAAACATTTTCATACCGCAAGGGCATATAAGACAGAACTGATATGTGCCGGTATTATAGCCGGAGTAACAGTATTATTTGGAAGTGCCTTGGGCGGATTTTTATTTGCATTTGAAGTTATTGCCCGTAAATATAATAGAACATTGCTGATTAGTGGAATCAGTTCTATGCTTGCTGCTTATGTTTTTGTTCATTATTTTGATTCCGATCCTTTATTTTCATTTGCAGTAAAAGAGTGGCGTTGGCAGGCAATGCCGTTTGCTGTGATTCTGGGTTTGATCGGAGGTATTTTTGCACTGTATTTTACGAAGATTGTTATTTATGCGAAGACATTTTTCGGTGGGATCAGTAATAATTTTATTCGTGTAAATCTGGGAGCTGTCTCGGTTGGAGTATTTATCTTTTTTCTCCCGGTTTTGTACGGGGACAGTTATCACGGACTTGGAAAAATTCTTGAAAACAGCTTATACAACACAGTAAATCCAGGCCATTTCATTCCATTGATATTACTTATTTTCGTAAAGCCTTTAGTGGCATCATTAACACTAGGTGCAGGAGGTGACGGAGGCGTTTTCGCTCCAAGCATCGTAACAGGCGCATTATTAGGAATTCTTTTTGCCCAGTTTTGCAATCATTATTTAGGTACGCACCTGATAGTTATTAACTTCGCATTGTTCGGAGCCGCTGCGATGCTTTCCGCAGCTATTCATGCGCCTATTACTGCGATATTCATTATTTCCAGTATTGTGCCATCAGGTTATCTTTTGCTAATCCCTTTGTTGATCACCAGCATTGTTGCCAAAATCCTGGCTAAGAAACTATATCCATACAATGTATATACTTACAAGGAAGTTATAAAATAAAATGGAGTGTTCATCGAAAAATATGCTGCATAATAATAAAGCTGCCTCTTAGAGGCAGCTTTATTGTAAGTAAAAGGTCAGAAACTACTTTTTCAGGTGAAGCGATTTATCACTTTTTTCTAAAAAATAGATAATCGAACCAATGATCGGTAAACCGAACTGCAACCAGATGTAATTGTTTCTTTGTCTTTTTGAAAGATTTTTGTTTTTAAGAATATCTCTGATTGTAACAACGTTTAATACCGCAAAAACTGCAAATGCAATAATTAAATAAGTTGGATCTTCAAAAAGCATCATATATATATTTTAAGATATTGACGAAATGATTGCACACGATACGGTTACTGATGCGCCGCAAGATCCCCACCAAGGTAACCCCATCGCTTCATACGAATGACAGATTGCTGTAGATGTAGAATTTTGCTTGATAGCTCTTACAATACAGCTATAGCATTCACCAAAGGATATATTTCCATTGCCATTACTGTCACATAAATGTCTTGAAGTTAAATTAGCACTTTTAGCCGGATTTGCAAGGTATGCATATTTTTCCCTCAGCTCATCAGAAAGCCCATCTCCTTCAACATTAGTATAGTACCCCTTATCAATATCCATTTTGGTATGCATAAAGTTTTCATAATTTAGATCGTAAAGTTTGATACTGCCGGTTTGTCTATCCATATCATAGGATGATAAATCAGCATAATTCAGCGCATATTTATCTTTGTTCGGAAGGAACGGCGTGTCTTTAAGATCGAGAATTTCTAACTTACCTTCCAATTTACCATTTCGCAAAAGCGAAACCACAAAGAAATCATACACTTTTCCATCAACTTCATATTGCTTATATAATATGGAGTTAAGATCCATCTGACCAAGACCATTAATATAGTCTTTATGGTTTTGATAGGTTTGTGAACTTAAAAAATTATCGAAAGCCGGGTCTTTGGAATTAATATATGAGAAGCCGTCCGTTTCTTCAGATGTTCTGGCTAAAGTTTTAGAATTCTCATTAGAGATTTTTGCTGTATCATCCCCGCTTATACTGTTGAAACTATCACTGTTACAAGAATAAATGATCGCAGCAAATAAAAATGCAAAAAAAGTGAATAAGCTTAATTTTTTCATAATCGTTGATTTTAGTTTAGTAATGACAATAATTAAAATTTTACTTAATGTTAAAAGATTAAATTTCTCAATTGAAAATCAAAAATTATATGAGTTGGCTTCATTATAAAAAACCAACTGCAAAAACTGAAGTGATTATTGAACTTCTATAAGTTTAGGAGGTTGTTTTTTTGCTTCCTCTTTCTTTGGAATAGTGAGTTTTAGAACACCGCTTTCGTATTTAGCTTCAATATGTTCATCATCTACTACGTCTTTGGGAAGCTCAAAACTTCGGCTAAAAGATTGATAGCTAAACTCTCTGCGAGTATAATTGCTGTTGTTCTCTTCTTTCTGATCCTTTTTTGAAGAAGAAATAGTAAGGAGATTACCATCCAGGCTAATTTGGAAATCTTGTTTTTCCATTCCCGGTGCGGCGACTTCCACCATAAAATTTTCTGGATTCTCCATAATGTTCACTGATGGGAGAGTCGTCCGTGTGGAAGAAAAATTATTATTGCCCCAATTAAATAGTTCGCGACTGAAAAAGTCATCGAACAGTGTACGTGGATTTGCAGGGAGCAAACTGCCATTGTTTCTTTTTTCGATTGACATAACAAACGTTTTTTTGGTTAAACAATAAAATTTAAAGAACACACCAATCATTTTTCAAACGATATACCAGAATCTTACCAGTGAAAAAATGTCACAATCTGCAAAGAAAAAATGTCACAAATCATAGTAAAGTTGTCAAATTATTTAAAAGAAAATCTGACATTTTTAGAAGGTATATGCAACCATTTTCAAGATAACACGGCAACGTGCGAACTTGTTTTTGAAATTGGGTGGCTCCTTTCGCAAGAATAGGTTTCCGATAGAAGTGTGAATTTTAATTATGTTGAAAGAGCGATTTCAGAAGTATAGCGTTTCAAAAAACAGGGTTCATATACAAATGCATTTTTTTATACTATTATAAAATATTTTATTACCTTAGTTATAACTAAAACCTATTACTATGAAAACTAGACATTTACTTATCCGAGGTGCAGTGGTTATTACCCTGTGTACATTATTTTTAGTACTATTTAATTGTAAGAAAGGCGAAGTGACTGAGGCAACTTCAGAAAGTAGAGCAACCGACACGGTCTTTACCCAGGTAGATAGTACCGCTTCAGCAACTGTTGATTATGCTAAAGGGGAAGCCGGTAGCAGTTCGGAAGATATTAAGACAGCAAAACCTTCTGACCACAATTCGTACACTACGGAGCAATTGGATAATTTTAATTTGAGTGCTTTTGTAAAAGATATGGAAGCTAAGAAAGGGGGACAAATGATTTATGAAAATAGTAATGAATCGCTATCTCCCAAATACACTCATTTAAAATTACCTGACGACATTAACATAACAAGAAATGACTTAACGAGCCTTAAAACCATCATTAAAATTTTCGACGGTAATAAGAATGCTGGAATGAAGATCCCTGGCTTTGGAAATTTAACATTAGGTAAAAAAGAAACAAACCTAAATGTTTACTACTTGGAGACAAAAAAAGTTAATTATAATAACAAGGAGGTGCTGGTAGGTATAGGATATTCCATCCATTATTTATTTAAGAAATTAAAGAATGGAGTTGAGGTAAACAGTGCTAACTTAAGAAATATTGCAGCAGAAGTTCAACTCAACAATAAAAAAACGCAGGTAGTTTATAGTATGGAAAGCTATGGGATAGCGGGGAAAAGTTTTGCAAAATACTTTAAGCCTATTGTTGATAAGGATTACGATATTGAAGGTTTTACAATATCACAAAATGCTCTTGATGGAATGCACAACCTTTTAACAGCTGAAAAAGATGATCCGGGAATTAAATATACACCTGAAATTTTGCCGGATCAATCATTACTTTTGAGTTATTAATTGCAAAACTCACTTTCTAAAATATTGTCTTCCGACCGAAGGGAGGAATCGTATTTTTGTCTGGTAACAGGAAAATAATTTGAAAAATATAGTCAAAGACAAAAAGGAATTGGAAAATTATTTCCAATTCCTTTACAATCCTAAATTATATTTTGGTATTCAATAATAGGCGAAGATTCTTTGACTTTCTAATATCGACATACTTTTTAAACTCAGGAGTTTTTGAAAATTCCTGCAACACTTGAATTATCTTGATTTCTTCTTCGGCAATACAGGAGATTTTAGCACAAAATGTTCCAATATCACCAAAGCAATTGCCTATACCAAATAACAGTAGATAGTAGGTTTCTTTGGAGATTGGGCGTTGATAATGCGATAGGTTTTGTTTACCTTCTTCATCTTCATTCATAAATCTCAAATCCTCATCAAACATTTCCTGCGTGAAGAAAATGCCGTATTCAATTCCATTATATGATTCGTACGTCAGGTTATATTTTTCTTTCAGGAGATTATTAACTTCTTTTGCCATTTCAGGTTTTTTCAAATAGATAATTGAATATGTTCCCATAATTTAATATGTTATTTAAAGATTATAAAACACGATTGACCTATACATCGTGAGGTTTGACGGTTAATGCTCACTTGGCAGAAGCAGCACATCACCTTCTTTCCAAATGGTAAATTCGCTAAAGAAGAAATCTGAAAACTCAATATCTTGACTAACTAAGACCTTATTGTTTCCGTTGGTTGCAGAAAGTTTAAATTTGGTATTTTCAATTCTTTCAATTTTCCAAACCTGCAATTCCTGGTTTTTAAATTTTTCTTCAAACTGATAAGATGCGATGGCGTCAAGGAACCAATAGCATTTTTCTTCGTCTGCGACAGCTTTTACACCGTCGGTTAGTAGTAACCCAAAAGGATACCTGTAATAGTTTTCTGTACCTATAAAATGGTTATAAAACTCATTTGCTGAAATGTCAGGTTTTTTCATAATGTGAAATTTTAAATTGTTAATAATTCATTTTCGACAACTGCTGGTTTTCAATTTTGATTTTTAATTTTTCGGGAATGTCAATGAACGCTATGCTTTTAATCTGACCAGCTTGTCGTTTTTCATTGCTTTCTGACGATAGAAATTCCGTTTCAGACAAAACCGGAATGGAAGCATTGGAATGAAGGCTCCGAAATCTTTTTGTCCATAGGATTCAGGAGTATCTGGGAAAGTTATCGAAGCGTAGTGCAGAGAATTTTTTTAGAAACCCAAAAAGATTTTTCTGTGCAGAAACTGGATTTGTACTTTTGCATACTGAAAACGAACCGACGGTCAGATAAACTGCATTCAATGTTTGTTTCCCCTTTAAAAAAAAACAAAATGATTTGTAAGAGATGTAAAAGTGAAGAAGTAGAAAAGTATTACGAAACTGAATACCACGATATTTATAAATGCGGGAATTGTGGATGTGAAGAAATAAAACTATCTGATGATTGTTGTAGAAACCCCAATAAAATTGTCGTTAATGATGCTAAATTTTTCCCAAATTTTAGATTGTACGAACAATGTAAAAACTGTGGAGGAACTAAAAGAAATTTTCCGGTTAAATACACTCCGGACATTGACATTAGGGGAGAATTTGATTTGGAATGTTTTGAAGAACGGAAAGTAAGGATAGATTTAGAAAAAAAACTTATATATGAAAGTGTATCGTATTCCAATTATTTGAGTTCTCCAAGGGGACAATATCATAAATATCTTGAATCCCCGGAATGGAAGGCGAAAAGAGAACTGGTTTTCAAAAGAGACGGATATATTTGCACTCAATGTAAATGTAAACCTGCATTTCACGCGCATCATTTAACTTATGAGAACATATTTAATGAAAAGCTGGAAGATTTAATTTCAGTTTGTGCAGACTGTCATTCGAAAATTCATTATAAGGAATTGATGCAAAAGATTGATGATTTACAAAACAGTAAATCATCATCCTAATAACTGCGCAATCTTTTTTCAAAACAACAGGAAAGAAAGCAAGGATTTGTTTTAGAAATGGGATTGCATCCGCTTAAACTGCAAAAATGCGTTTCCGACCGAAGGGAGGAATTGCATTTTTGCCGCCCGATTTTCATCGGGCGACTGTTAGCATTTTATAGGTTGGGAATGAAAATTTTTGAGATTAAGGAAAAATCCCCTGTTTTCAGTAAGACCGTCACGAAATAGGCTAAACAAGAGAGAACAGCCCATTTGTGCAAGGGTTGAATTGATATATAAGTCCTGTTTTTCCAATGCTTCGGCTAAACTGCAACTTGGTGTATCATCATCTGTTTCGGATTGTAAGAGTAATTCTCCGAACTCTTCTGTTATATAAGGAAGACTTGCAACCGTTTCGTATTTTTCTGACTTGGGTTGCCGAATTTCCCCCACAGTTGAAAGCAAGACCTGCCCTGAATGTTTGTTATTCCCAAAATCAACCCAATATTTAGGTTGGTTTCTGCTTAACCATCTACCGACTACCACCTCGTCGATAATATCCGCAATTTCAAAGCGCGATTTGACATTATCGACACAGGACAAATATATGGCTGACTGCATATTTTTACAGACCTTTCCTGATGAATCCCTTTCAAACTTCCTGACTTCGGCTTTCCAATTCGTTCCCATCCACCTATTTGCCCGATTAATCAATACAACCGCCTTCGGCAGACCGACCTCGCATTCGGCGAAACGTTGCCTGCCCTGATTGGCTTCGGTCACAATATCATCATCCCAAAGTCTTACGTGCAAACCTGCGTGTCCTAATGCGATCAAAGAATGGTTCATTTCCATCAAGGCGGTCAAAACCTTCGAACCTGTTCCTCCTGCTCCGATAAGGTTTATTGAAATAGGATTCGTTGGGTGGATAAAGCTATCATCAGTAAAGTGAACTTTTAGCTTTTCAGTATGTATCATCAGAGAAGATTTTTTAAAGTTAGATTTGAGTTAAGTAAAACATCTATTGGAAAAGCTTCTTTGTTTAGAATTTGATTTTTCCACAGATTCACACAATTGCCTTTTATCGGATTGTGATTGTTGACCAAATGGCTGAAATAGGAATTAAAAAAATAATTCTCCCATTCTTTTATAAATTCTTCGAGTGATGCAGAATTTTTAATATTGATGTCCACACTTCCCATACAGACATTTCCACTTTCATAAACATTAAGAAAGGGCGCATACAAAAGCTGAGTTTCCGCTGTAGGACGTCTATTAGTAGCGAGCGCAAATATTCTTATTCCACGTTTATTGGCGCACCATAGTAGAGGAGGTGTATGTGCCTGCCCATTCGGAATAGATAGCCTTTCTGTAAAGTACAATTGCCGTTTCTGTGATTTGGTGTACCAAATAACTTTTCCATTCTCAGATGCATCAATAAAGAGAACATTTGTGGAGATAATACCATTTGATTTCAAAAAATCTTTATTTTTCTTGGTTTGGATGTCGAGTGTTGCAGACAATCGCTGTGCTTCCCTTATTGTTAGTGGATGGGCATTAATCATATTGCCATTGCTATCAATATCAAAGTTTTCAACGTAACTTTGAGCGTTATTTCCCTCTGTCTCATAAAAGACCAAAGCCGATTTAGGATGGTACAATGTCCCGAAACTATCGGTGATGTCTGTTTCTTCGGCGGTATTCAATGTATCTTTCATTATTGTTTTGTTTAAATATTAATTAAGCAATGTGCACAATCTGTTTAAAATCTTAAAAAACCGATTTTCAAAATCGAGATTTTTGTTTGTTATGCTGCTCCCGTCAAAAGTTTTATAAATTGTCGGTTCCTGTGTGTCTGCATATTCATTGAAGTCGTTATTTACGCTTTCGATAAGGGTTTCATATATCAATCCATTGCTTTCGGCAAAAAACGAGATATATTTATCCATCGTAATCGCTGTTTGTTCATAGTAATAGTCATCATCATCCTCTTCTGATTTGAATGCATTGTTGTAGTGGGCATTTCTATACAAACTTTCGTTTGGGTATTCGCAATAAAGTTTAAAAGTTCTATCTGCCAATTCAAAGCATTCTTTATCAAAATTGTTCTTTGGTCTGAAAGCTTTAAGGCGTTGCTCAAAAAAGAGAAGGTTATTGATGTTTGCTATTTTCTGCCCCATTTTATCACCTACAATTTCAGCTCTTTGCAATTCTTTTTTATAGGTGTGGCTTTCATCTATTTCCTCGTCCATAGCTATCCATTCTCCGAGAATTTCATAATGCCAATCTAGGTAAGAGCCTTCCATTCTATAATAGGGAACATCCGCAATCCTATATAAATAAGTGCAAACCGATAAAAGCAGACAGGCTGTTTTTCTTCGTGTCTTATCTTTTAGCATCAGATAAAGCGGTACAACAGGAATATAAAATAAACTTGCTCCTGTGTTGCATCGTTCCCTAAGGACAAAATAGGTTTTATCTCCTTTCTGAATCAGGCGAATATCGTCACAGTTTTCGGTCTTGTTTCTTAATTGCTTTTCAATGTCCCATAGGGAGAGGCTAATATTGTAGGGGTAATTAAAATCTTGTATAGGCATTGGCTCAATACCATAATGTTCTGCTAATTGAGAAAGGGACTTATAAAAATCCCTTTCTGTCTTGGCAGCCTTACGTTTGCTCTGTTTTACTAATGATTCGTTCACATTTAGTCTGGGCTTAAAGCAGACTTTCAGAAAAGCATCGGAAGTTGCGAGATTGGAACGGATTTTCGCCTGTCCTTGCGAACCTCCGAACTGTCCTTTGGCTGATTCATCCATTCTGTGTAATCCTTTAGCTGTCGGTGCAGTTGCTTTTGTTTTTTTTCTTCGGGAAGTTGAATTGTTCCCGATATCACTTTTTGTTGCATTATTCATCTTCTTATAAATTATTTTTAGAAAATCCCTCTTTCGAGGGGCTTGTTGAATTAGCCCTTAGTACCCATTACACTTTCAAAACGGTACTGGATTTTATCACCTTTTATATACGGTTCGGACACTTTGGAAGTTGTTAAGATAGGGTAGGTATTGGCATAGAAATTCATAACCGCTTCTACACTCCATTTCGGGTTTGGGTCGGTCAATTTAACTTCCAGCCCATTATCTTTCAATATGAAGATTCTTTCTAATAGTGTTGCTAGTAACATACATTATGGATTTGAAGATTGGACATTCTCATTGGTGTTTGCACTAAAAAGACTTGGTGCAAAATGACTTGCGTATTCATCCTGTTTTTTGTTTATTATTTCGGCGAATTCGGGATAGGCAGAAACTTTTGGAAGAGCCGACCACGCTTCTTTATATTTGCCTTCTTTTTCCAATTCTTCTGCTTTCTGAAAAGCATCTTTGTATTTTTTTTCTTTAGCTTCCTTTTCTTTTTTATCCTTATCTGCCTTCTCCTTTTCCATTGCTGATTTCTTTTGGGCTTCTTCAAGGCTTTTCATAAAGGCTTCCATATTGACCATTAAACCTGAGGCGGTCTGTAATGGTGTTGCGATTTTTTCAAAAAAACCGTTGTCAAGTTCTTCTGCCGTACCGTTCAGGTTGAAAGGCAGAATTAGATTTTTCGCTTTGTCACCACATCGTTCGTTGTTGAGCAGTACGGTCAGTACAAAACCACTATCTTCTACTTGTCGGAAAATTAACTTTAAATCGCCCACCAGATTTAATTTGGCTAACTGTCTAAAAAAATTAGTCTGCATATCTATTTTGTTTAGTGATTTATTTTACGAGTTCAAAAAGTGGTATTTCGGAAGTCCAAAATTCTTCGCCGGTATGTTTGCCATACACCTGATAATAGCCATAACCGTTCTTCACAAATTGGACTGCATGCGAAATGAGCCTATTTTCAGGTACGGATAATTTTTCAATCGTTTCCTCGTCAATTTCTATATATGACCAATCCATTCCATCAAGTAATTCGGCTGAATCGGGGCAAAACTCGTTATCATCTTTATAAAAAGTGATGGATTGCTCTGAATATATCATAGAAAGAAGGGAGAAATCATCTGAAAATGGTTTAATGCGCTCTATCCGCTCCTGCTGTTCTTTATTCCATTCCTGTGTAATCGTAAGAATTGCAAAGTCGCAAGAATCCCACTCGCTGTTGGTCATTGCTTTGACCATTATATGTTTTGTTGGTATTTGAGATATTTTCATTTATTTTCGATTTTTAGATAAAACATCCATTAACTCCGCATCACCCGAATTGGGCAATACGGAAGAAATAATGAATGTTCAAATTGCTGTTCGTGTTATAAAAGTGATTGAGTAAGTTCTTCTAATGAAAATTGATGTGTCCAGAATTCATCATCCGCATAGCTCTCAAAACAACTGTAAACTGCATCGCCATTACTAAATACCTGCATTTGTTTGCAGGAGATTCTGACATCGTTTTGGGGCAGGCTTTTGATTTCTTCCAAATCGGTTTCCACGAAAACCATATTCTTGTCCGTCAGCCATTCCTTAATTTCGGGTATTTTATCAGAATAGCTGAAAAATTCTATACTTTCGTCATCATAGTTCAGCCATTTAAAAGTATCATCATCTATAAAGCATTTTGCAGCCTGCATTCTTTTTTTTGCTGTGGCTTTCCATTCCTCAGTGGTATGAATAATTGCGAAGTCACACAAATCACCATTGTGAAATGCACCGATTAATAAGAATTCTGTTGGTTTAAGAGATATTTTCATTTTTTTATTGTTAATTATTTTCGTTAATGTATGTACCACTCGTTTTAAAAGGGTCTGTACCTTGTGTCAATCGGATTTCGGACTTAAAAATCTTGGATAGTTTTCTTGCGTATCTTATAGCTGTTGACCTGTCGCAGTAAGTCTGATAATAGACTGTTATATCGTCCCAATCCTTGTTATCCTTTGTCTGCTTCACCTGAAAATTAAATTGCGCATCCATAGCTGAATTACATTTTAAAATGGTAAGTCGTCTGTTTCCTCTTCGGTAAAAGGATTACCTTTTGGTGTTTCGGAACTCGGCTGTTCTTTTGTATTATCTTTTTTTCCTCCTCCGTGAAGTTTAATTCTTGAGGTATGAAAGTTCAATCCCGATTTGATTTCTCCGTCTTTGTTCACCCAAGCACTCGAACTGGGTCTTCCAACAAGTTCGACTAGAGTACCTTTAGTTAGATATTCAGCAATCTTGGGGTTAATCCAATAGGAACAATTATAAAAAGTGGTCTGTTCCTTGATTTCGCCGTCTTTCGTTTTGTAGCGGTCGTTGATTGCTACAGGAAAGTTGACAACCTGCTTGTCATTTTTTAAGATGTTGATTTCTGCGTTTTTTGTTAGTCTACCTACGATTGTGTTCATAATGTTTCGTTTTAAATGTTAATTTTTTTTGTTTGTAATTTTATTAATGTTTAAAATGCCAAGTGAATTGATTGGGTATCGAGGACACTGGGCTTTTTTCTTTTATTTACTTTTCCCAATTTGGAAAAGCATTATTTTTTGCTGTTTTTCTTTTTTTTCGTTGATGTCAAAGAGCGTCTTTGTTTGAATTGATTCGTACAACTGAGGTTGCGGCTTTTTCTTTGCCGATGATCATAGGAAAGTATCAGGCATACAAAACCCGGTTCGTTTCATCTAAAACAAACTGTTTTCGAACCGAGCTTGAAATCTTTTTGTCCGAAGGATTTAAGGAGTGTCTGGGAGAATTGTTGGAACGAAGAGGAAAGAATTTTTCTAGAAACCCAAAAAGATTTTTTTGAGTGAATGATGCTGTCCTACATTTGCAATAGTAAAAAGCCTGACTTCAGTTGAAATCAGTTCAAGGACGCTCTTATCAATGAAAACTAAAAGAAGACCATTCAAAACAACGGCATTCTGAAATGTTTTTAAATTTATCGAGATATAACAAGTCGATAGATTCTATCTTTTATTTGGAAAGGAACCTTGATAAACTAAATTAAGTTTTGACAAATCGAAGTTCCAGAAAGGTACATTTGTATTGATAACAGCAAATTTATTATCGTCAATATCAAATGGACTGATGAAACAACAGAATAATAATTTGGTAATAGATTTATTGTAATTTTTCCGGTTGTGCCTTAGAATACAACGCAATGCGTAAGGTTTTCCTTTTTTGAAATCAACGTAAAGGGAAAGCACCTGTTCACTCAGATACACTTTTCTTCCCTCTGTCGTCCAGCCGCTTAATCGCTTTACCCGCCCTTTATTAGAAATAACAAACCGATTTCGAAAGCCAGGTATGGTCTTCCATTTTTCTCCGGGAAGATCTTCAGGCGACAAATTCATACAGGGTGGCGGATTATTCTTATCAATTAGGGGTTGTCCCAGATTTTTCCATACGGTTTCGTTAAGGAGCTTATGATTGGTTTTTGACTTTGGTTTAACTTCAAAGTCTTTTTCTGTAATGGAACGGCTGCTTATAAACCACCGGAATCCACCTGCGGTCAGAAAGATACCATTAACTGCATCCATTATACTTTCACGGCCAACACCAACTGCTTTTTCAGCACTGTACATATCTTCAAAATCAGTGATGAAATTACCATTAACATCATACTGTGAGACAGGCTGCGAATAGATCACTTTTCGATTTCTCGTCCTGTTAGCGTTAAATGTCCTGTAACGTCTCTCGCTTGCTGATATTTTTTCCAGATTGGCAGAATGCAGATGCAGATTATTATCATCTTTAAATCCTATAATGATATTGCGGTCTTCATAGTTAAATTTCTCAACAAAATGGTAGTAGACCAGCCGTGCAACTGACTTCCTGTATTTTTTTCCATCTGAGGACAATGTGCAGTGTACCTGGTAAAAATCTTTATGAAGATACCTGTTAAGCTGCTTTACAAATATAAGTTTCATAATCATTTCCCGTTCTTTTTTACCTTTTGTCTTATGGGGTAAGAAAGTCCATCTCTCTAAACTCTTCAACCTGCCATAGTTTGAAATAGCATAATTAGCGAAGCCGTCCACCTCTTTCCAATCTTCACCAGGCAGGTCTGATAAAGAACGATTGTAAATCACTTCTTTCACATATTCGTCTTCTAATTCAGCAGGTAGTTTCATAGCAGTTGAGTAAGAATGTATATTTTAGTATGGTTGTCATAAAGATAAAAAACATTGAGA
>NZ_JBBCQL010000012.1:0-38135 GCF_037149975.1 Chryseobacterium sp. VD8
TTAGCTCCAATCAGAATGACAGCCTAGATATAGATCGTAAATATTTCAAACCAACAATTCAAAAACAATAAAGATGAAACATTACTTATTTATCCCATTTTATCTTTTCTGCAACGTTTTCATTTATGCGTTCCACGGAAGTTTTTGGGTGTATCTGTTCTGTTTTTTGCTGTTT
The DNA here is from genome assembly GCF_037149975.1 of Chryseobacterium sp. VD8. Lineage (NCBI taxonomy): Bacteria > Pseudomonadati > Bacteroidota > Flavobacteriia > Flavobacteriales > Weeksellaceae > Chryseobacterium > Chryseobacterium sp. VD8. The sequence goes on from NZ_JBBCQL010000012.1 coordinate 176, forward strand.
TCTGCGCTTGTAATCTGGGGTTCTTTCGATATTGAACTGGGATATTTTGTCAACAGCATTACCCATAAAAGAACGAAAATCAGAGAAGTAGCGCTGACTTTTGATGACGGTCCGACTGAGTTTACTCCAAAATTTTTAGATCTTTTAAAAGAAAACGACGTAAAAGCAACCTTTTTCTGCATCGGAAAACAGATTGAAAAATATCCTGAAACTTTTCAACGGATCATTGCGGAAGGTCATACCGTTGGAAATCATACTCTTTCACATTCTAACAATACCGGATTTTTATCGACTTCAAAAATGGTTGAGGAAATTGAGAAATGTGATGAAGTGATGCTTAAAATTGGAAATTTAACAACCAATTTGTACAGACCGCCTTTCGGAGTTACCAATCCGAATATTGCAAAAGCCATCAAAAAAACTGGCAAAAAAAGCATCGGATGGAACGTCCGTTCTTTTGATACGATTACAGAAGATGAAAAAAAAATCTATCAGAAAGTAACGAAAAATTTAAAAAAAGGAAGCATTGTACTTCTTCACGACACTTCACAAAAAACATACAATGTTTTGGAGGATTTATTAGTATTTTTGAAACAGAAAAATTATTCAACTTTTACAATTGATAAATTTGAAAACCACTAAGTCCACAAGGATTTCACCAGGAAGACAAGAATTATTAATAAATATTCTTTAATAGTGCCCTTTGTGAAACCCTTGTCATCCATGTGGTTAAATTTAAAGACGTTAAACAATGATTAAAAATATAGCTCTCGGAGCATTTTTACTAATTTCAGGCTTCTTCTTTGCACAGAATACGGCAATGTCGGGAGCGGAAGCGAAAGCGTTTGTAACCAAAGTTTCATCAGAAACCAAGGAAATAAAAACATTACAGGCAGATTTTATCCAAACCAAAAAAATGGATTTTTTGGATAAGAACATTGTCACCTACGGAAGAATGTCTCTGAAAACACCGAATATGCTGAGTTGGAAATACACAAAACCCTATCAATACAGCATTGTTTTTAAAGACAACAAAATATTGATTAATGATCAGGGTAAAAAATCTTCGGTGGATGCAAAAAGCAAAACGTTTGAAAAAATCAACAAACTTATTGTAGGAAGTTCAAACGGACAGATGTTCAACGATCCGGAATTCTCTGTTTCTTATCTGAAGAACGCGACTTCGAATATCGCCAAATTTACTCCGAAATCGGCTCAGCTTTTAAAATACATCAAGCAGATCGAGCTGCATTTTCCGAAAAATCAATCTACGGTTTCACAGGTTAATATGACGGAAGCTTCGGGAGACACCACGAATATTGTTTTCAAAAACACCAAGATCAATGCGCCTGTTGCAGCTTCGGAATTTAGCTTATAGTCTGATTTTCATTCTGTTTGCTTCGTGCAAAACATACAGGCTTACTGACGCAAAACCGATTCCGTCTTCTGAAAAAACGGTGGAAAATTTATATTTTTCGTCCAATGAAGATTATGTGTATAAATGTCAGATGGATATTTATAAAAATCATGTGAGTGGAATTTTAATTATCAAAAAAATCAGCGAAACGACCCATCGTGTGGTTCTGACTTCTGATTTTGGGAATAAACTGATTGATTTTGAGATTTCTGAGAATGATTTTAAGCTTAATTATGTTCTTCCGGATCTGGATAAGAAAATCGTAATTAATTTTTTAAGGAATGATTTTCAGCAGCTTCTGAAGCAGAAATATCCGGTAACAGAAAGTTTTGAAAACGAAAATTCTAAGATTTACCTTTCTAAAATGGATAAGAAGGAGTATTATTTGTTCTTCAACAAAGAAAATAATCTGTTAAAACAAATCGTTTACACGAAAAACAAAAAGGAAAAGATCGATTTTACATTTGATGCAAAGAAAAATACGTTTGCAGACAGTCTTAATTTACAACATAAAGATTTTAAAATCAATATAAAACTATTCCAGATCACCGAAAACCAATAACCTTATATGAAAACAAAGATTTTTGCCTTGCTGATTCTGATCTCCGGATTTTTATCAGCTCAGGTTACTTTCAATCCCGGAATAAGAGCGGGAATAAATTTTGCCAATCTTACGAACCGAAGCAATGAAACCTTTTATCTCCATGAAGATGAAAATCCGGAAAAAGTAATTCATACAAGCCTGAAAACGGTAACCGATTTTTATATTGGATTACAGGGAAACATTAGATTTACAGAACGTTATGCTTTGCAACCGGAAGTTAACTATTCCAGACAGGGAACCAATTTACAGTACACTACAGAAAACGGAGTTCTTCCGGAAAAAAGACTGCATTACAATTTTATCGGAGTACAGCTTACAAACAAAATTTATATCAAAAATTTCAGTGTTTTTGCCGGTCCGTTTCTGGATTTGGCTGTCGGCGAAAACAATTCAGGACTCGATCTGGGTTTTTCGGGGGGGCTTGGTTATGATATTTTTAAAAATCTGGGGGTTGAAGTAAGAATTAAAAAAGGTTTTGCATCAATGCTGGGTCACGAAAATTCCTCCTTCCTGTTTTCCAATTCCAATATGGTTTTTCAGATTGGCGGTTATTACACGTTCCATTTTAAGAAATAGAATTGATGTTGATGACCAAAACCATTTTCTTTTCCTTTCAAAAAAACATATCTTCGCGAAGGTTTAAATATTAAATTTTTTGAAATCTTAAAATTCAGAAAAAGATTTCAAACAACTGAAACAGAATACATCATGCAGACAATACTTACAGACTTTTATACGTTACAATCCTACGAAAAAACGGAAAACGGAAGTTTCACCGCTCAGATTTCCCTGAATAAAGATCACGATATTTTTAAGGGACATTTTCCGGGAAATCCTGTAACACCGGGAGTTTGTATGATGCAGATCGTGAAGGAACTTACGGAAGAATTCACAGGATCTTCATTATTCTTAAAAACGGCATCGAATGTAAAGTTTATGGCGATCATCAATCCTTTTGAAACGCCTGATCTTAAAATCCAGCTTGATATTACTGAAAATGAAGGAGATGTAAAGGTAAAGAACACGACTTCTTTTGGCGAGACTATTGCATTAAAAATGTCGGTAAATTATCAAAAATTGACATAATGAAAGTATTATTTTCACTTATCACCGCTTTTATGCTTTTCTTCCTCCAGTCGGGTCTTGAATCTCTGAGAGAAAGCTACGCCAAAGCAAGCAGCTCTAATGCCAATACAGAAGCGTTCATCAGTTTAGCCGAAAAAACTTCGGGATCGGATGCAGCAATTCAGGGATATAAAGCGGCGGCGCAGATTATGGAGGCAAAAATTTCCAAAAATAACAGGAAAGCTTTGGTAAAATCGGGAGCAACCAATCTTGAAGCGGTTATTAAAAGCAATCCGAATAATGCAGAATTAAGACTGATCCGCATGAGTGTTCAGGAAAACATTCCGAAAATCGTCGGATACAGAGGAAGCCTTAAAGATGATAAGGTATTTCTCATCAATAATTACAGCAAACAGAATTCTGCTTTAAAAAGTTATATTAAAAAATTTGCAGCACAGTCTAAAACCATGACGGAGACTGAAAAGTTAAATTTTAAATAAAACACTATTAACCAAACATTTACATGAACCTTTCCGAAGCACGAAATGCAATCTCTGAAAAGAAAATTTGTGTTTTAATTCCTACTTATAACAATGAAAAAACTCTGAAAAGAGTTATCGACGGTGTTCTGGATTACACGGAAGACATTATTGTTGTAAATGACGGTTCTACGGATGCTACGAAAGAGATTTTAAGAAGCTATTCTCACATCGAAGTTATTGATTTACCGGAGAATAAAGGAAAAGGAAATGGTTTAAAAATTGGCTTTAGAAAGGCTAAAGAACTCGGTTATCATTACGCCATTACGATTGATTCCGACGGACAGCATTATCCGGATGATATTCCTGTTTTTGTGGAGGCTTTGCTGAATGAAAAGGAAGATGTTTTATTGATTGGGAACCGAAATATGTCTCAGAACGGAATTCCGAAGAAAAGCAGTTTCGGAAACCGTTTCTCTAATTTCTGGTTTTGGTTTGAAACCGGAATCAAGCTTGAAGACACCCAATCTGGTTATCGATTATATCCTTTACACAAAATTCCCAAGAAATATTTTACGCCAAAGTTTGAATTTGAAATTGAAATCATTGTGAGAACAGCGTGGAGACACGTTCCGGTTAAAAATGTTCCGGTGAAGGTTCTTTACGATCCCGCGGAAAGAGTTTCTCATTTCAGACCTTTTAAAGATTTTACGAGGATTAGTATTCTGAATACTATTCTGGTTACCATTACTTTGCTTTATATTATTCCGCGAAACTTCGTGAATAATTTCAAAAAAAAAAGCATTAAAAGATTCATAAAAGAAGATGTTCTGGAGAGTGACGGAAGCAACAGAATTAAAACTTTTTCGATTGCTCTGGGCGTTTTTGTGGGCTTTTCTCCGTTCTGGGGATTTCATACGCTGATTGTAATTTCTCTGGCTGTATTATTCAAACTAAATAAAGTACTTGCCTTTTTTGCATCCAATGTAAGTTTACCTCCTTTTATACCGTTTATTATTGCGGCATCCCTGTTTTTGGGTTCTCCTTTTGTACATGGAGACAGCAACATTTTCAGTCAGGAATTAAATTTCGATCTGGTAAAAAATAATCTGTTGCAGTACGTTATCGGAAGTTTTATTCTGGCGACTTCTGCCTCTGCAATTTTAGGTGTTGCGACTTTTCTTTTCCTGAATAAAGTAAGTCCTGATACAGATTAAACTCTTTATTTCAGTTTTTTCACTGTCTTTCTTAGATATTTCTCCACATTTTCTCTATCCGGAACCGTGGTAATTTCTTTGGTTAAAGCTTTTTCGAATTCTGTTTTTGCTTTTGCATATTCTTTCTGACTATAATAATATTTTCCGACATGATAATAAACAAGCCAGAAATCCGGATTTAAAGACTGATAACGGGACAGAAAAACGTCGGTAAGCAAAACATTTCCTTCAATTCCCTTTTCCACTTCTTCACTCATCATTTTGTACTGTTCGTAATTTTTAAATTCCGGAGAGTCGAGGAAAGGATCTTTTGCAATATTCAGTTCAGATTTTGCAAACGCACCGCTTTTTAATCTTTTATCCGAAAAAATTTCATTCAGATCATAACAGACAAATTCTCCCAACTGATAAGGATTTGCAGAAACCCAGACTAATTTTTTCTGGGGTGAAAAAATTACAGCATGATGCGCAATAAGCTGATTGATGGCTTTTTCGTTTCCAAACCCGATCTTCTCTCCTTTCAAACCGGATTTGTCTCTCAAAATCGCAGCCATTTTTTCGGGATTGAGCTTTTTATTTTCCGCTAAAAGTTCCTGCAGCTTTTCGTAGCGGTATTCTGAATGGCTTTCCGCAATATGTTTTAGATTCCTTTTATCATTTTTATAAGCCTCCGACTGGAAATGATTGGTACAGAAAATACGGCTTGTATTTTCCACCTTGTAAACTCCAAAATTATCGGGTGAAACTTCAATAATCACTGCATTTTTATCATTTGCACTTCCGACCAGAATAGATTCCGAAACGAAAACTTTTCTCTTTTTTGCAATGGCAATTGCTTCATCAATGGTTCTGGCATATTGTAAAATTTCCCTTGTTACCAGAGAAATCGGAGTTTTTGCCGTTAGTGGAATTTTAGATTTTCCGGCGTTTATTGTAACCGTAATTCCTTCTTTGTTCATCCCTGAAACTACGCCGATCATTCCCGCCCATGTCACAGAAAGATAAGGAATTCCTTCTTCTGGCTGTACAAATTCTATGATCTTATTTTTAGCAAAATCATCTCCCACGTAAAAGTCGAAATTTCTTCCGATCAATAAATCTCCGCCCTCCGTATTTTCATTCCAGACCGCAAGAGAAGTACAGCCTACCATCATTAAATCCTGCATGGCATGACCAATGTCGTGAGCTCCGTGCAAATACATACTTCGCAGAAACTTTGGCGCAATGAAATTGTATTTGTCGGAAGAATATTGAGACATTCCGTAGATTTCCGCCTGAAAATCTTCCCTTACATTCAGATACATTTTCCGGTTGTACCATTTCAGGAAACCTCGCAGTAAGTTTTGTTTAAACTTCGACGGGACAAATCCTTCAATTTTGGAAAAGAAAATTTCTTCCTGTTTCTGCATCAGATTCTGGGTTAAAGCTCCATTATTATAACCTAATTGCAGAGGATTTCCCTGAATATACAATTCCCAGATCTGCTGCTTATTTTTTGTTAAATAATTCTGATTAAAACTAAAAGTGGAATCGTTTATTTTGTTAACCTTTGGAATATCAAGCGAATATTGTTTTATATCGGGAATATGTTTGATGGATTTTCTTATTCCGCAAGAGTTGAGGAAAAGGATAAGGTTTAGACTGAGAAAAATTAAGATTAGAGTTTTGTCATTTCGACGAAAGGAGAAATCTATTTTTTTACGTTTAGATTCTTCATTCCACTTCGTTTCGTTCAGAATGACAGACTGCACATTAGTCTTACCTTTATTTTTCACCTTTATTTTTATTAATCAGTTGTGTTAATCTTTCATCAATCAGCTCTTTTCCGAGAATTTCTGCGCAGGTATTGAATGCGCCGATCGTACAGCCCAAAATTCCGTGCATATTGACAGACTGCCCTGTAAGAAAAAGATTGTCGATTTTCGTGCGTGGAGAAACCATTGTTTTCAGAGGATTTTCGGAACTTTTCATGTAGCCGTACATATTTCCGTTAAAACTTCCGATATAGTCGCGATAAGACAGCGGTGAAGACGTATAAAAACGCTTAACCGATTTTCTTAGATCGGGGAATTTCTTTTCTAAAGCATCGATCATTTTTTCAGCTTTTTCCAGCTTGAATTTTTCATACAATGCTCCTCTTTCGTTTTCGTCTGCAACGGTGTTAAAGGTTTCCTTCCACGCTTCCACTTCCTGAAAATCCATGTAGGAAATAGCGGTAAGACTTTCTGCGAAACCGGGATTATGTTTTGACTCTGTTGAAGAAAGCATATACGTTTCAGGCCATTTCTCTTTTTGATAACGATGGGCATTCCAGACCATTTCCTCATTGGCAAAATGGTAAATATTATAATTAAAATTGTGAAAAGATTGCGGTTTCATCACGAGATAAACACTGAAACATGACGGAACCGGTTCCCAGCTTATAATTCTGTTGACAAATGATTTTTTAAGCCTTTCTTCACCAAGAAGTTTCAGGGTTGTGCGAATTTCAATGTTTGAGATGAATTTTTTTGCAAAATATTCTTTTCCTCCTGAAGTTTTTACTCCGGATAAAATATTGTTTTCATTAAAAATAAATTCGGAAACTTCAGCGTGTTTGTGTACTTCTGCTCCGTATTCACGAAGTCTGCGAATCAGCAGTTTTGAAATCTGGCTTCCTCCTTTTATGCATTTGTAAGCACTTTGGATATAGGAATTTACGGTAAGTGCATGAACGTAAAACGGAACGTTTTCAGAATCTCCTGCATATAAAAAATTAGAGCCCAATAAAACGGACTGCAGCTTTTTATTCGAGGTTAAAGATTCAATAAATCTTTTGGTATTTAAGTGAAGAATTTCTTCATTGTAATTGTCTTTTCCCACCAGATTGTATCTGGGAAACTGGCTGCAAACTCTCTGAATTTCTTCACAATAGTTTTCTAAATTGTCTTTTTCTTCGGGAAAGTATTTTGATAACTGTTCAACAAAATTTCTGTAGCCTTGTGCGTGAGGATATTCGGTTTCATCATTTCCGAAAGTGATTTTGTCGTAGCCGTTCTCATCCATTTTATGAAGCTGAAGTTCGTCCATAATTCCCAGATAGGAAAAATACAGATGAAGGTTCTGCCCTTTGGAAAGTCCGCCGAGATAATGAACTCCGGTATCGAAAATGAGTTTGTCGCGAGAAAAGGTCTGTAAATTTCCGCCGTACTGATTGTTTTTCTCGAGAACGCATACCTTCAAACCTTCCTTCGCCAGAACAAGCGCAGAAACAAGACCGCCCAATCCGCTACCGATGACGAGTATGTCAAATTCTTTTTTCAAGGAGGAAAGTGTCTTTTATGATTTTGAATTTTAAAACGCAAAGTCCACAAAGATTTTTCTTAATCGCTTCCTGTTTTTAAGTTCGCAAAACGAAGTTTCGCCGAATCCAATGAATCAATCATAAAATTGAGGCAAAGGCGTTAACACTCAAGAAAGATAAAAGGAAACTCAGGACTTTATTTTAAATCTCTAAATCATTTAATGTTTGAGTTAAATATTAGTTTTCTGAAGGTAAATGTAGGAAATTTAATTAATATCGTCCCAAAAATCAAAATAATTGAACCATTGAAGCGGATATTTTCGGATCATGGATTCGAGATTTTGGGTATAGGAATTCAAAAGTCCCTGTGCATCGCGTTTTTTGACGTTTTGGGCAACTCTTGCGTATAAGTGGTAATGCAGATTTTTTTCTTTCATCACATACACATATACAACGGGAACGCCCAATCTGGAAGCAATGAGAAAAGGTCCTGCCGGAAATTTCGCTGTTTTACCCAGCAATTCGCCCTCTAAAAATTTAGAACCTTCAAAATAACGGTCTCCGGTAAAGCAAATGAGCTCGTTTTTAGACAAGGCTTCATTGATGTCGAAAATATGGGACATATCTTCTTTCACGTAGATAAATTTAATGCTGCTTGCTTTTACAGAAACACTTTCAAGGTATTCTTTGATGACTGTAACTTCCTGATCTGTTGTCACTAAATTGATCTGACAGTCGAAATCGATATCGGCAAAGAAATGTTCGGCAATTTCAAAATTCCCGATGTGCGCACTGATGAGAACTCCTCCTTTTTTTTCGGCTAAAAGATTTCTGAGGTTTTCGATGCCATCAAATTCGTAGGTATATTTATCGCGCAATCCTGCTGAAATAGCAGTTTTATCAATAAGCACGGTTCCGAAAGTGAAATAGCTTTTGAATAAAGAAATTTTTGTTTCCCAGAAGCCATACTTCAGTCTTTCTGAAAAATAATAACGGTAGTACTTGTTGCTGTTTTTTTCGAACAAAAAATAATAGAACGCAACAAAGTAAAGTACCACATATGAACTTCTGATCCCGATATTTCTAATGCACCAGACGAAAATTTTATAGCCCAGAATCGTCCCTTTAGATTTACCTTTCCATTTGTTCATATTTTTTGTTCTTAACACAAAGAAGCTAAATCAATTATAGGCTTTTTTCAGTAATCTTGTTTTCGATCACGGTATAAAAATCGTTAAAAGTAACGATGTTTTTGAAGTCTGCTTCGCCTAATTTCACTCCGAAATTAGATTCGATAACTACCACAAGATCAATATAATCTAAGCTGTCTAAACCCAGCGTTTTTTTAAAGTTTGCATCATTGCTTATTTCATCGCCGTCTACTTCAAATTCGTTGATTAAAAAGTCGTTGGCAACAGCAACAATTTTTTCCCTTTCCATGTTTTTAATTAAATTTTTTAACAATTAATGCGGAGTTGGTTCCCCCAAATCCGAAAGAATTCGACAAAAATACATCAATTTTTTGACTTTTTGTTTCAGCAACCAAATTTATCCTTTTCGCCTCATCATCAGGGTTTTCCAGATTGATATTCGGGGCTACAAAATCGTTCTGCATCATCAGAATAGAATAAATAACTTCGCTCGCACCTGCCATCCAGCATTCGTGACCGGTCATTGATTTTGTTGAACTTACCGGAACTTCGCTTCCGAAAATTTCGTAAATGGCTTTCGCTTCATTGGCGTCACCAATTGGCGTTGACGTCGCATGAGCATTAATATAATCGATATCTTTTGCCGATAATCCGGATTGTTTCAAAGCACGATCCATTGCTAAAGCAGGTCCGTCTACATTTGGAGTGGAAATGTGTCCTCCGTTGGAAGAAAATCCATACCCGACAATTTCCGCGATGATATTGGCTCCTCTTTTTTGGGCAGATTCTAAACTTTCAACAATTAAAGTTGCTGCTCCTCCACTCGGAATTAATCCGTCTCTGTCTTTATCAAAAGGTCTTGATGCTTTTGTGGGCTCATTTTCGCGTACTGAAAAAACGCCCAATCCGTCAAAGCTCGCCATCGAATATTTATTGGTTTCCTGTGCTCCTCCGCAAATGATCATCTCCTGAAAACCGTTTTTAATCATCATATAAGCCAATCCCAAAGAATGAGATCCGCTTGCACAGGCTGCACTAATGGTTAAATTGATCCCTCTCAGTTTAAAAATGGTTGAAAGGTTCATGGTAACCGTAGAGTTCATGGATTTAAAGATAGCTCCTGAACCCATTAACGTTGTATCTTTTTTCTCTCTTGCAATGTCAATAGATTCTACCACCGCCTTGGAAACACTGTCGTTTCCGTATAAAATTCCGACTTCGTTATTGTCTAAAAAATCCTGATCTATATTTGCCTGTTGTAAAGCATCAAGCGTTGCGATGTAGGCATATTCGCTTTCTTCGCCCATGCTTACGCGCTGTCTGCGGCTGAGAAGATTTTTGAGATCAGGCTTCGGAACCACGCCCGTTAATCCCGATCTGAAACCAAATTCTTTTCTTTCGTCTACTAAATGAATTCCGGATTTTCCCTGAAATAAAGATTCTTTCACTTCTTCCAAAGAAGTTCCGATGCAGGAATAAATTCCCATTCCGGTAATGACAACCCTATTTTCCATGTAATGTTCAAGGTTTTAGGTTTTAGGTTTTAGGTTGCAGCTCACAATTGCTTCCTTTTATCTGCCACCTGATTTTATGAGTAGATTCCTCCGTTAATATTGATGACTTCGCCTGTTATGTACGATGACTTTTTAGACGCTAAAAATGCGACTAAATCTGCCACTTCTTCTGCTTCCCCGAATCGGTTTGCAGGAATCATTGCTTTTAATTCGTCTTCATTAAATTCCTGCGTCATGTCTGTTTTTATGAATCCCGGCGCAACCGCATTTACGGTGATGTTTCTTTTCGCCACTTCCTGAGCAAGCGCTTTTGTAGCTCCTACCAAAGCTCCTTTCGCCGCAGAATAATTGGTCTGTCCTGCCGTTCCTTTCACTCCGGAAACAGAAACCATATTGATGATTCTGCCGTATTTATTGCGTAACAGTTTCTGAATAAAGAAATTCGTTACGTTGAAAAAGCCGTTTAAACTGGTGTTAATCACCGCGTTCCAGTCTTCGCTTGGCATCCACATGAACAATCCGTCTCTTGTAATTCCGGCGTTGTTTACGATCACCTCAACAACGGATTTAGAATTATTTTCCTGCCATTCCGTTAAAACTTTTTGGGTTTCTTCGGCATTTCCTACGTCAAATTTCAAAATTTCTCCGGTAGATCCCAGTTCTTCCACTTTAGCCAGCGTTTCTTTAGCTGCCGCTTCGTTTGAAGTGTAGTTGATTAAGATATGATAGTTTTTTTCTTCAGCCAGTTTTATACAGATGGCACTTCCGATTCCTCTTGAGCCTCCTGTGACGATTGCACATTTCATGTGTTGCTTATGTAGTTTTAGTTTTTTATATATATTTTCTTCCTTAAGATAGGACAATTAATTTCCTTAAAAAATTACATTGCCTTTAAATATTTCTTCACTTCTTCCAGATAAGGATACATCACCATATCATCAGAAAACGCAGGAATTATTTTTCTTATTTCATCATACAATTCTTTGGTTGCCGATGAAATTTTATCCTGAAAACCAAGATATTCTATTGCCTGAACAATGGTAATGGCTTCAATCGTCAATACCTCGAATGCATTTTCGATTACTTTTCTGCAAATTACCGCTGCATTGGTTCCCATGCTTACAATATCCTGATTATCATTATTATTAGGAATACTGTGAACATACATCGGGTTTGATAACATCTGGCTTTCTGCCGTCGTAGAAGTAGCTGTAAACTGAACACCCTGCATTCCGAAATTGAATCCTAATTTACCTAAATTAACAAACGGAGGCAAAATTTCGTTGATTTTAGAATTCAGTAAATAATTCAATTGTCTTTCTGCCAACATTGTTAATTTGGTGACCACAATTTTCAGCTTGTCCATTTCAAGGGAAATGTAATCGCCGTGGAAATTCCCGCCGTGGTAAACGTGCTGATCTTCAACATTAATGATCGGATTATCGTTCGCCGAATTGATCTCGTTTTCCAATACTTTTTCCGTATATTCCAACGTATCTAAAACAGGTCCCAAAATCTGAGGAACACATCGTAAAGAATAATATTCCTGAACTTTTTCTTTGAAAACCTTTTCCTGCTCTTCAAAGTGAGTATATAAATGATCTGCTCTTTTTCTGATTAATTTACTGTCGGACAAATGAGCACGCATTTTTTGTGCAATTTTCTGCTGTCCTTCGTGAAGTTTGGTTCCGTTCAGCACTTCAGATAAATGATCGTCGTACGCCTGAACAATTTCGTTGATCGCACAAGATAATTTGATTGAAATATCAGTTAACTGATTCGCTTTATGCGCATTAACCACTCCAATTCCGGACATCACGGAAGTTCCGTTCATTAAAGCCAAACCTTCACGGATTTCTACCTGAATCGGCTGTAAGTTTTCAATTTCAAAAACTTCTTTCGTTGATTTTCTTTCTCCTTTGTAGAAAACTTCTCCTTCCCCGATTAATACCAACGCAAGATGCGCCAACTGGACCAGATCTCCGCTTGCTCCAACGCCTCCGTGTTCAAAAATAAGCGGCGTAATATCTCTGTTTATTAATTCTTTAAGTAAATTTACTACAGAATGATGAACGCCCGATTTCCCTAATGATAAGGTATTCAGTCTTGCCAACATACAGGCTTTTGCTTCGTCTGCCGGAAGCGGATTTCCGATCCCCGAAGAATGGCTTCTGATTAAGTTATACTGAAGCTGGTGGGTATCTTCATCGCTTATCTTGAACTGTGCCATCGGTCCGAAACCCGTGTTCACACCATATATTACTTTATTTTTTGAAAATTCTTTTAAAAACTGAAAACTCTCATCCACTCTGGCAAGAAGTGTATCATCCAGTTCTATTTTCTCATTGTTGATGATGACTTTCTTAAAGTCGCTCAGTTCTAAAAAGTTATTTATTTTCATTAATTAAAAAGTAATAAATAGATAATTTTGTAATTATTAATTAATTGTCATTAATTTTGCGGCAAAGATAGAAGTTATTATTAAAATAAAAAATCAAAGATGAGTAAAGAATTTGTTGACGTTCTTGTAATCGGTGCCGGACCGTCCGGTTGCGTATCTTCTTCATATTTAAAGAAGAACAGCGTCAACGTGAAAGTTGTTGAAAAAACAAAATTTCCAAGACTGGTGGTTGGAGAAAGCCTGATTCCGCGTGTGATGGATCATTTTGATGAAGCCGGACTTTTCCCTGCTCTTGATAAAATGGGCTTTGAGAAGAAACTGGGAGCACGTTTTTTAAGAGGCAACGAAGTCTGCATTTTTGATTTCAGTAATAAATTCGGGGAAGGATGGGACTGGACGTGGCAGGTTCCGAGAGCTGATTTTGATAATGTTTTGGCTCAGGAAGTCATTAATAAAGGAATTGACCTTGAATTTGAAACGGAAGTGATCGGCATTGAGTTCAACGGAACAGATTCTGTAACGACTGTAAAAAATAAGAACGGCGAAATAAAAGAAATTCATGCCAAATTTGTGATCGATTCCAGCGGTTACGGAAGGGTTTTACCGAGACTTTTGGATTTAGAAAAACCTTCAAAGCTTTCTCCTCATTCTGCTATTTTTTCTCACGTAAAAGACATTAACCGGGAAGAAGGAACGGAAGGAACTCTGATTTCTTTTGATATTATCAAAACGGAAGTATGGCTTTGGGTAATTCCGTTCTCCAACGGAAACACGAGCGTAGGGATTGTAGGACCAACTGATTTTATTGATAAACTCTCTGAAAACGGCGATACAACGGAAGCTCTGAGAAAAGCAATTTCCCTTTCGGATTATTATGTAAAACGTTTCGGTGATGTAGATTTTCTTTTTGAACCTCAACATCTGAAAGATTATTCGTGCTCGGTAAAAAAATTGTACGGTGACGGTTTTGCGCTTACAGGAAATGCTTCGGAATTCTTAGATCCGGTTTTCTCTTCAGGAATGGCTTTTGCCACAGAAGGCGGAATGACCGCTGCAAAATTAGCCTTAAGACAACTGAACGGCGAACAAGTAGACTGGCAAAAGGAATTTGCAGACTATATTTTATACGGAGTTGATGTTTTCACAACCTATGTAAAAGAATGGTACACCGGAAATCTTCAGGAATTATTTTTTCACCAGCCGGAAAATCCTGATGTAAAAAGAAAAATCTGTGCAGTTTTGGCGGGTTATGTCTGGAACAAGAAGAATACTTTTGTGAGAATTCATGATACGGCGATTAAAAATCTGGCGGAATTTATTAAGGCAGAAAAGCAACAAGCATAAAAAATGGTCTGAGATTTTCAGACCGTTTTTGTTATTTGAATAATTGATTTCTAAATCAGTTTTCGCTCATGATTCTTTCTTTTTCCTTTTGAAATTCTTCTTCGGAAAGAACTCCTGAATCTTTCAGCTCTTTAATTTTTTTAAGTTTATCGTATTTTGATTCTTTTATAATTTCCTGAATCTGATTTTTTGTTTTAGGTAAAAATTCTTCGGGAACAACAATTTCACCCGATTTTATTGCATTTTCAACATCCATTTCATAGTTAATTAAACTTTGACCGATTTTCGCATAATATACATATCCGTTCTTCTTATTTCCTCTGGTCATTATTTTTTTAACTTTAAAAGTAAGACCTGAATTGCTTCTTCGAAATGAATTCGCCTGATTTGCCAATCCCTGATATCCCGTTGTTGAATAATAATTGAAAAGTGACGATGCGTTTGTCCTGATAAACTTAAAATCCCCGTCATTCATTGAGCCTGTTCCTATTTTTATACTAAGCCCTTCATAGACTTTAAATCCTGTTGAAGTCGTTAAGGTATCATTTTCGAACTTTGGTTCATGTTGAGCATGGCAGATCAATGTAAAAAGAAAGATTAAAATTGAGATTATTTTTTTCATGTTTAAAAATTTTCCCAAATTTAAATTCTAAGAAAACGATAGCCTTACGCCATCCCGTAATCTTCGTTATTTTTTAGTTTCGTAAATCCAAAAAGACAATAGGCTTTCTGCTGTTCGGGTTAAATACCGTTTTAGATAAAACATCAAAATCGACCAGTTCAATTTTCGGACTCACTCTTAATTTTGCTCTGAAATGATCTCTTACTTCATTTACAAAACTCTCGGAATCGCTGTCTGTGCTTATTCTAATGATAATTTCATCCAACCCGATTTCGTTTGACTGAATAACAATCTGATAACAGAGAATCTTATTGAAATCATTTAAAATATCATTCATCGCAGGCGGATACAATGTAGTGCCTTTGTATTTGATCATCTGCTGTTTTCGTCCGATAACAGGACCCAACCTCATTGTATTTCTTCCGCATTTACAAGGCTCATAATGTGCTTTTACAATATCTCCTGTTTTAAATCTCAACAACGGAATCGCTTCAACGCCCAACGTAGTGATCGTTAATTCTCCGCTTTCGCCTTCTCTCGTGGGATTTCCTTCATCATCAAGTATTTCGGTGATAATTAATTCCGGATGGTGATGTCCGCCAATTTGTTCTTCACACTCTGTAAAAGCGGTGCTCATTTCCGTCGAAGCGTAGGTTGAGAAAAGTTTAATATCCCATTTTTCTTTAATCTTTTGGGATAAAATATTATCCGTAAAATCCTGATTTTTTATACTTTCTCCGATGCACACAGCTCCATAAACACTGGAATTTTTATAATCAATTCCGTGTTTTTCGGCATAATCGATCATTTTTAGCAAAAAAGACGGAACGGTGATTAAATATTTCGGTTTGTATCTGAAAATAGAATCCCATTGAAGTTCCGGAATTCCCGGTCCCATTCTTACCACACTGGCTCCCATTTTTCTGAGTCCTAAAAAGTAAGCAAGTCCCGCCATGAATCTTTTATCGATCGTGGTAATCATCTGTACCACATCACCTTTCTGAATTCCTGCACACGCAAAAGAAATAGCTTCATTGTAGGCTAATCTTTCAAGATCGTTATCTGATAATCCAAACGTTACAGGATCTCCCAGTGTTCCGGATGTCGTGCTGTAATCC
Source organism: Chryseobacterium sp. VD8 (assembly GCF_037149975.1). NCBI lineage: Bacteria > Pseudomonadati > Bacteroidota > Flavobacteriia > Flavobacteriales > Weeksellaceae > Chryseobacterium > Chryseobacterium sp. VD8. The sequence goes on from NZ_JBBCQL010000012.1 coordinate 16,391, forward strand.
ACAATTTTATCGGGTGTCACACAGAAAAAATCATCGTTATGCTGCTGAATATCGTTCTTCGTGGTGGTCGGAATTTTCTGTAGGTCTTCCAAAGTCTGAATATCAGCAATATGGATATGGTTTTCTTTGAATACCTTTTGATAAAAGGGTGAATGAGTTTCAAGATACGTTAAAAGTTCCTGAAGCTTCTGCTCCTGAAACTTTTTTATTTCCTGAATGTCTGATCTTTCGATGGATGGATAAAAGTCCAATGGTTTTTATTTTTAAAGGACAAATTTATTAGTTTATTTTAATTTGTCGCAGGTTTTGTTGATTATGCAGATTTATTTTCCTGCGGATTTCGATGATGACTTGTTTTGTTATTATTCGTGAAAAGCATTTTGCGATAAGTGTTAACGCAAATTTGCTGTTCTGCAGTCTTTTATTTTACAAAGCAAAAGCAAATAATTTGCTTCGCGAAGCCTGAAAATATCGCTTTATCAGATCAACATTTGGATTAACTCTTTGCTCATCAGAAAAGAACAGTATCATTATAAATAAATTTTGCGTTTAAATTTATAAACGAAAATGTAAGCTTCGGTTAAAATCAATTTGAATACTACTATTGAAACGGGCTAAAGCCCGCCCCTATCAATAAACATCCATAAGAAATCCGCGGTATTTGTGAAAACATTCGTGCTATTTGTGTTTAAAAACATCTTCAAAAGTTTATAATCAACCCCTGATTGTTCACAAAAAATTAATCTTTTCATTTATTTTTCTGAAACAGAAGTTTTTAATAGGAAATATCAAAATAAAACATATATTATAAACCGACAAATTTTAGTAAATTTGCCAACTTAATTAATCAACGATATTGATATATTACAATGAGCCAATTTAAAGAGTACAAAAACCTCAACCTTATTGACGTAGCCGAGAACATCGCAGAATTCTGGAAGCAGAATAAAACTTTCAATAAGAGTGTTGAGATTCGTGAGGGGCAACCTGAGTTTGTGTTTTATGAAGGTCCGCCTTCAGCAAACGGTATGCCCGGAATTCACCACGTAATGGCCAGAGCGTTGAAGGATATTTTCTGTCGTTATCAGACCCAGAACGGAAAGCAGGTTTTCCGTAAAGCGGGTTGGGATACGCACGGACTTCCGGTAGAGCTTGGTGTGGAAAAAGAATTAGGAATCACTAAAGAAGATATTGGCAGAAAAATTTCGATTGAGGATTACAACAAAGCATGTCGTGAAGCGGTAATGCGTTATACAGATGTATGGAATAACCTTACTGAGAAAATAGGATATTGGGTAGATCTTGATGATCCGTACATCACGTACAAATCAAAATACATGGAAACGGTTTGGTGGCTGTTGAAACAATTGTACAACAAAGATCTGCTGTATAAAGGTTACACGATTCAGCCGTATTCGCCAAAAGCAGGAACCGGACTTTCTTCAGCGGAGTTAAATATGCCGGGCACGTATCACGATGTTTCGGATACTACGATTGTTGCGCAGTTTAAAGTAAAAAAAGAATCTACCGATCTGTTTAATGATGTTGAAGGAGACGTAAATATTCTTGCATGGACGACAACACCTTGGACTTTGCCTTCCAACACGGCTTTGGCTGTTGGAAGAGACATTGAATATGTTGTGGTTAAAACTTTTAACCAGTATACTTTCCAGCCGGTAACTGTAGTTCTGGCAAAAGTTCTTCTGAATAAAAATTTCGGAAAAAAATATGCGGAAGGAACAGATGAAGATTTCGCAAACTATACTTCGGAGAGCAAGACCATTCCTTACCAGATTTTAAAAGAATTTACGGGAGAAAAATTAACCGGAACGCAATACGAACAATTAGTTCCTTGGTTTACACCAAACGACACTCCTGAAAAAGCTTTCAGAGTGATCTTGGGAGATTTTGTAACCACGGAAGATGGAACCGGAATCGTTCACATCGCACCTACTTTCGGTGCAGATGATGCGAAAGCGGCAAAAGAAGCCGGAGTTCCCCCTATGTTGGTAAAAGATGAAAATGATAATCTGGTTCCGCTGGTAGATTTACAGGGAAGATTTATTCAGGGAGAAAGTGTTCCTGAATTATTCTCAGGAAAATACATCAAGAACGAATATTACGATGAAGGAACTGCACCCGAAAAATCATGGGATGTGGAACTGGCAATTTTGCTGAAAACTGAAAATAAAGCCTTCAAAGTAGAAAAATATGTTCACAGCTACCCTCATTGCTGGAGAACAGACAAGCCTGTATTGTATTATCCGCTGGATTCATGGTTTGTGAAAATGACGGCTGTAAAAGACCGTTTGGTAGATTTAAACAAAGAAATCAACTGGAAGCCGAAATCTACAGGAGAAGGACGTTTTGCGAACTGGATTGAAAATGTAAACGACTGGAATCTTTCCCGTTCAAGATATTGGGGAATTCCTTTGCCAATCTGGAGAACAGAAGATCTGAAGGAAGAAAAAATCATCGGATCTGTAGAAGAATTATACAACGAGATTGAAAAATCTGTAGAAGCAGGATTGATGACTGAAAATCCGTTTAAAGATTTCATCATCGGAGATATGTCTGAAAATAATTATGCATCTGTTGATCTGCATAAAAATATTGTAGACAAAATCGTTCTGGTTTCAGATTCAGGAAAAGCGATGAAGCGTGAGAGCGACCTGATCGACGTTTGGTTCGATTCCGGTTCAATGCCTTATGCGCAATTGCATTATCCTTTTGAAAACAAAGAATTAATTGATAATAATAAAGCGTTCCCTGCAGATTTCATTGCGGAAGGTGTTGACCAGACAAGAGGATGGTTCTACACGCTTCATGCGATCGGAACAGCGGTTTTTGATTCTGTTGCTTATAAAAATGTAATGAGTAACGGACTTGTTTTGGACAAAAACGGGCTGAAAATGTCAAAATCCAAAGGAAACGCGGTAGATCCGTTTGAAACTTTAGCGGTTTACGGTCCGGATGCAACACGTTGGTATATGATTTCCAATGCGAATCCTTGGGAAAACCTGAAATTCGACATCGAAGGAATTGATGAAGTGAGAAGAAAATTCTTCGGAACATTGTACAATACGTATTCATTCTTTGCGTTGTATGCGAATGTGGACGGATTTAATTATTCTGAAAAAGAAGTTGAGAACAGACCGGAAATCGACCGATGGATTCTTTCTGAGCTGAATTTGTTAATTAAAGAAGTTAAAGCATTCTACGAAGATTACGAACCAACAAGAGTAGCAAGAGCGATCAATACTTTTGTAAATGACAATTTATCCAACTGGTACGTAAGACTTTGCAGAAGACGTTTCTGGAAAGGAGATTATTCGGAAGATAAAATCTCAGCTTATCAGACTTTATATACGTGTCTTGAAACGGTTGCGAAATTATCTGCGCCAATCGCTCCGTTCTTTATGGATCAGTTGTATCAGGATTTAAATAAAGTAACCGGAAAAGAAACTGCGGAATCGATCCACTTAACGGATTTCCCTGTTGCTGATGAAAGCTTAATTGATCAGGATCTGGTTGAAAAAACGCACTTGGCGCAATCTGTTACAAGTATGGTTTTTTCTTTGAGAAAGAAAGAAAACGTAAAAGTTCGTCAACCTTTACAAAAAGTTTTAATCCCTGTTTTAGATTCAAAAACGGAAGAGCAGATTTCAGCGGTTGCAGATTTAATTAAGCAGGAAGTAAACGTTAAAGAATTACAGTTAATTAATGCTGAAGAAGCATCGCATTTAATTGTAAAACAGATCAAACCGAACTTCAAAGCTTTAGGTCCCAAATTAGGAAAAGATATGAAAACGGTGGGTGGAGAAATTACCAATTTCACCGCAGAACAGATCTCCACTTTGGAAAAAGAAGGAAAAATTGATGTGCAGGGTTACGAAATCACACCGGAAGATGTGGAAATCTCCACAAAAGATATTCCGGGATGGACGGTAACTTCCGACGGAAAAACCACTGTGGCATTAGATTTGACGCTAACAGATGAATTAAAATCTGAAGGTATCGCAAGAGAATTCATCAATAGAGTTCAGAATCTGCGAAAAGAGAAAGATTTCGATTTGACGGACAGAATTATCATCTCTCTGGAAGAAAATGCTCCTTTCATTGATGATATCAAGAAGAATGAAGAATATATTTCATCCGAAGTCTTGTCAAATAAAATAGAAATTGTATCTTCACTTTCAAATTTTAACGAAATCGAAATAGATGAGGTTAATTTTAAGATAAATGTTGAAAAAATTTAACTTATAGTTATTGTTTTTCAAATTCCATTTCATAATTTTATTAAAAAAGAGAAACGAACATGTCAGACGAAAGAGTAAGATACAGTGATGCTGATTTACAAGAATTTAAAGCAGTTATTAAGGAAAAAATAGAAAAGGCTGAAAAAGATTTACAACTGATCAGAGAAAGTTTTATCAACGATCAGAATAACGGAACGGATGACACTTCCCCTACTTTCAAAGCATTTGAGGAAGGCGCTGAAACGTTAAGTAAAGAACAGAATTCTATTTTAGCCGGAAGACAGGAAAAATTCGTACGTGACCTGAAAAACGCTTTGATAAGAATTGAAAACAAAACTTACGGTGTATGCAGAGTAACGGGTAAACTTATTCCGAAGGAAAGACTGTTGGCTGTTCCTCATGCTACGCTGAGCATCGAAGCGAAAAATATGCAGAAATAACCAAAAGGTTAGCTACAATAAATTTGGGTTTATATCGTATTTCAAGGAATACTTTATAAACCTAATTTTTAATATCTACCCATGAATGAATTATTAATTTTAGCAATTATCGTTGCCGTCGTATTGGCATTTTTCAACAGAGACCGGATCAAAAACAGGTTCTTTCCGGATGAAAAACGCAATTATACGATTGACGATCAGTTTAATTCTGATAAACGGGAAAGGGAAAAAGAAATCGACCGTCTTCTGAGTAAGATGGGAAAAAACGGAGTGAATGACCTGTCTGCAAAAGACAGAAAAAGACTCGATGAACTGTCTAAAAAGTAAAATTTAAATTTAAAAAAAATGGAATCTATAATAGTCCACACCAAAAACGCAATGGAGCTTACTGCCCTGAAAAGTGTTTTGAAAGAAATGAACATTAAGTTCGAAAAATTCCATACCAAGAATATCCATCACAACGAGAAAACCGTAAAAAAGATCGTTGAGAAAAAGAACGAAAAAATAGGAAAACCTTACAAACCAAAAGGATTATAATGAAGAAGATAGCATTTGTAACCTTGCTTATTTTATTGATAGATCAGGCTTCAAAAATTTATGTAAAAACGCATTTTAATCTTGATGACAGCATTTCTGTGCTTCCGGGATTTAAATTAACGTTTGTAGAAAACCCAGGAATGGCTTACGGACTGCATTTCGGAGGCATTATCGGGAAATATTTTCTGGTTCTGGTAAGAATTATCCTGATCGGAGGAATGATCTATTTATTTAAAAAATGGTTACAGAAAGGAGAATCCAATTATCTTCTGATTCCGATGGCAATGATTTTTGCCGGAGCAATCGGAAACTTAATAGACGGAATGTTTTACGGACTTATTTTTGACAGCGGAACGGTTTACGATGAGAGCATCAACAGATGGATCGGATATGGAGGAATTTCGAAATTCACCAGTTTCGGGGAAGGATATTCTACTTTCATGAAAGGCTGTGTGGTTGATATGCTGCATTTTCCGCTGGTAGACTGGAATGTTCCTGAAAGCTGGCCTTTAATCGGAGGAAAACATATAGAATTTTTTAAATATATTTTCAACGTAGCCGATTCGGCGATTACAGTGGGAGCTGCTTTATTATTGATTTTCAGAAAAAAAGCATTTCCGAACGGTCTGGAATTTTAAAAGAATGTACTGTTGATGAAAAAATTAATTAAAAACATTTTTAAAATTTTCCTGCTTCTTTTTGTGGCAGGAATTATTTTTATTGCCTGGGCGAATTACAGCATTAAAAAAGACAGCGAAGCCCATATATCATACAATATCTCAGAAGTTCCCAAAATGAAAACAGCACTTCTTCTGGGAACAGGGAAAACATTGAGCAACGGAAAACCGAATGCTTATTTTTATAACAGAATTAAGGCTGCTGCAGATCTTTATAAAAGCGGAAAGGCGAAATACATTATTGTAAGCGGTGATAACAGCCAGAAAAACTATAATGAACCTGAAGATATGCAAATGGCTTTGATGGAATACGGAGTTCCAAAGGATAATATTTTTCTGGATTTTGCCGGTTTCAGAACACTGGATTCTGTTGTACGCGCGAAGGAGATTTTCGGGCAAAATCAATTAATTATTGTTTCACAGAAATTTCATAATGAAAGGGCGGTATTTTTAGCCCAAAAAAACGGCATGAAAGCATTTGGATACAATGCTCCGGATGTTAATAAATATGCCGGTCTGAAGACGAATCTTAGAGAATATCTGGCGAAAGCAAAAGCCTATCTGGATTTAATTTTGGGCGTAGAACCGAAATTTGGAGGAGATAAGATTTTGATTCCTTAATGTTTTTTTCTTGCAGATTTTTAACGCAAAGTTTTTAATTTGATAATAATTACTTTTCTAAGTGTGCAAAGAAGCATCAACAAGTTGATTTGATGAAGCTCCGTTTTCAAGCTTCGTGCAGCAAATTTATTTGCCTTTGAATCCTAAAAATAATACGCTTTAAATAAATCTTTGCGTTTAAATTTTCCAAACACAAATAACGCTAATGTTTTTACGAATACCACAAACAATAAAACATAAACATCTCTGTAAATTCATGGAATCTGAGGGAGAATTAATTAAATTTGCAGTTCATTAATTTTTAAATATAAATTTTAAACAATGTCAAGAATTCTTACCGGCATTCAAGCCACCGGAACACCTCACTTGGGAAACTTGTTGGGTGCAATTATTCCTGCGATAGAATTATCCAAACAGGAAGGAAACGAATCATTTTTATTCATCGCGAATCTGCATTCTTTAACGCAGATTAAAGACGCGAAAGAACTGAAACAGAATACCTACGAGATTGCTGCGGCTTGGCTTGCTTGTGGATTAGATACCGAAAAAACATTTTTTTACAGACAGAGTGACATCCCTGAAACCTGTGAACTTTCTTGGCATTTATCATGTTTTTTTCCTTATCAGAGATTAACTTTGGCGCATTCATTCAAGGATAAAGCAGATCGTTTGCAGGATGTGAATGCCGGTTTGTTTACGTATCCGATTTTAATGGCTGCAGATATTTTATTATACGATGCAGAAATTGTTCCGGTAGGAAAAGACCAGCTTCAGCATTTGGAAATTGCGCGTGATGTCGCTTCCAGATTTAATAATCAGATGGGAGAAGTTTTTGTTTTGCCTCAATCTGAACTTCAGGAAAATACGAAATACGTTCCCGGAGTTGACGGACACAAAATGTCTAAATCGCGAGGAAACATTATTAATATTTTCCTGCCTGAAAAGGAACTGAAAAAGCAGGTAATGAGCATTGAATCTGACTCTAAGACACTTGAAGAGCCAAAAGATCCGGAAACGGATAAAACTTTTGCCATCTATCAGTTAATTGCTACTCCGGAGCAAACCGAAGAATTAAGAGCGAAATATTTAGCCGGAAACTTTGGTTACGGTCATGCGAAAAAAGAACTTCTGGATCTTATTTTAACAAGATTTGAAAAAGAAAGAGAACTTTTTTCTTATTATATGAACAATCTTGATGAACTGGAAGCAAAACTTCAGGAAGGCGCAGCAAAAACGAGAGTGATTGCTACAGAAACGATGAAAAGAGTGAGAGAAAGTCTGGGAATTTAATGTTCTGAGCTTTAAGATATGGTTTCGGCGGCACCTTCGGTGCCGCCGAAACTCTTATAAATACTCTTTAATCTGTAAAAGATGTGTAATCACTTTCAAGCCTTCTTCGGATTTGTTTTCCTTTAAAACATCAAAGAAAATCACATCCATACCAAAATTCTGAGCGCCAACAACATCTGCAACCCAGTCATCGCCAATTAAAATACTGTTTTCTTTCGTGGCTTCTGAAAGGTTCAGGGAATATTTAAAAATTTCGGGACGCGGCTTTCTTACACCAACTGTATCTGCACTTGTGATGGTCTGAAAATACCTGTCAATTCCGGACAAAATACACTTTCTCTCCGTCACTTCTTTGAACCCGTTTGAAATAATATGCAGTGTGTAACTTTTTGCCTTAAGATATTCCAGAATATATTCTGCACCTTCTACAAGTTCATTATGATTGAGAATTTTATCTAAGAAATGTTCCTCGAAATACATTGATAATTCCGGATCATCAACACCAAAATGTTTAAAGGTATCATAAAAACGGTGTTTTCTCAGATATTCTTTATCAATAATTCCGTCGCGGATATCTTCCCAGAGTTTTTCATTGATTTCATGATAAACAGAGTGGAATTCTTCAAACCTGATATTGTACTTTAACCCGATTTCTTCTTTCTCAAAAAGATCTTTTATCGTTAAATACGCATTGCGGCGGTGATCCCAAAGTGTATTATCAAGATCAAAAAAAATGTGCTGAATTTTCATACAGCACAAAATTAATAATTTTAATTTTTGGATACAGGATAATTCTTGCCTTTGGCTTTCACTACCTCGACGCTCTTTGAAAAGTTGAGTAAAAACTCAATAGTTTGTTTCTTAGGTTTCAAAGCTTTCACTTTTAAGGAATCATTTTTTTTCATAGGCGAAAATGTTTTTCCTTAAAAACGGGAATTTTCAGAAATTATTATTTATCTAGTTAAGATAATATTATTTTCATCCATGATTTTTCTCAGGTTGATTAAAGCATAGCGCACTCTTCCCAGTGTAGTATTGATACTCATGTCGGTATGATCCGCAATTTCTTTAAAACTTAACCCGTCAAAAAATCTTAGTTTAATTACTTCCTGCTGATTTTCAGGCAAAAACTGAAGCATTTTTAAAAGATCTTCCTGAATCTGATTGGTTACAAGCTGATCCTCGATATTTTCGGAAGGCTCTCTCAAAAGATCAAAAACAGAATATTCGTCCGTTTCAAAAGTAGTTTCTGAAACTTTCATATTTTTAGATTTTAACCTGAAATGATCGATAATAAGATTATGGGCAATTCTTTTCGCCCAAAGAATGAATTTTCCTTCTTCGTTATAGCGTCCTTCCTTCAGCATAATGATAATTTTCATGAAGGTATCCTGAAACACATCATTTGCTAAATCTTCATCATTAATTTTGTAAAAAATAAATGTAAACAACTCTCTCTGATGGCGGTGTATAAGGGTAGACAACGCCTCTTCGTCTCCTTTTTGGTAAAGGGAAATTAGTAAACTATCCGATTTTGATTTCATAACTTCTTCTCAATAAATATTGCTGACTGTAATTCCAGATATTTTATCTGGCTTCAGCTGTAAATACAAAACAATTCTTCAGAGTAAAGTCGAATCAATAGGCGGATACAATTTTTCTATGGTGTAAATATAATAAATTTTTAATAACTGTTAACCATTTATTAACTTTTTACGAGAAAAATTTAAAAAAATCTACTTAAACATATCGTGAATGAATACAGTAGGGATATTTAATGTAAAATTAACATTTATCCCCTTCAGTTCCTTACCATTTATTCCGCTGTTTCCGATCGGGAAAGCATATCCTCCCGTAAGATCAAGAATCCCGAAAAGCGTAACACCTACCTTCGGAGCAATATATTTGTTGGTTCCTTCCGCTCCCATCAGAAAATAGTAAGAATGGTTGAAATCTACATTTTTTTCAAAATTTAACAGAACATCGGCTGAAATTTTAGGCATGACAGCAAATTGGGAATGCGCAGAACCCATTAATGCGGAAGCTCCCAAACGGTAAAGAACATCATCATTTTTTAAGAAAAGCAGCTTCCCTCCTATTTCCCCGAAACTCTGGTTTTGGTACGTATATCCTACGCTTATCATTTTATGTACGGTTAACTGGGCTTTAGCAAATGTACTCAGGAAAAATACGGAAAGGATTGCGATTGCAAATCTGGCGTTTATCATCTTCAAATTTATTTAATGTAAAAATAAAAAAAACTGCCTTATCAAAAGATAAAGCAGCTATTTATATTGTATAAGTTTAAATTAAATTCCGAAAGAAGCTTTAATTTCTTCTACTTTGTCTAATTTTTCCCATGTAAAGAACTCAAGGTTTTCCAGAGTAAGCTCATTTTTATGACCTTTATTGAAAGTTTTGCTGGCAACATAATGCTCTTTTCCCATGTGCCCGTAAGAAGCTGTTTCCTGATAGATCGGGTTTCTTAGCTTTAAGTTCTGCTCGATTGCGTAAGGTCTCAAATCGAAGATGGTAGAAACTTTTTTAGCAATTTCTCCATCGTTAAGATCTACTTTTGCTGTTCCGTACGTGTTAATGTACAATCCGCAAGGTTCAGCAACCCCGATTGCGTAAGAAACCTGTACCAAAACTTCGTCAGCAACTCCTGCAGCCACCAGATTTTTAGCAATGTGTCTTGTTGCATAAGCAGCACTTCTGTCTACTTTTGAAGGATCTTTTCCTGAGAATGCACCTCCACCGTGAGCTCCTTTTCCTCCGTACGTATCTACGATAATCTTTCTTCCTGTAAGACCTGTATCTCCGTGAGGACCACCGATTACGAATTTACCTGTCGGATTGATATGATATTTGATCTGATCGTTGAATAACGCTTTAATTTCTTCTGTCTGTAAAGCAACTACTCTAGGAATCAGAATATTTTTGATGTCTTCTCTGATTTTGTTCAGCATTTCTTCTTCAGATCCGAAATCGTCATGTTGTGTAGAAACTACGATAGAGTCGATTCTGATTGGTTTATGATCGTCAGAATATTCAATAGTAACCTGGGATTTTGCATCAGGACGAAGATATTTAATTTCTGAATCTTCTCTTCTGATCGCAGAAAGTTCCTTAAGAATAGTATGTGCAAGATCCAGAGCCAAAGGCATGTAATTCGCCGTTTCGTTGGTTGCGTATCCGAACATCATTCCCTGATCTCCCGCTCCCTGTGCATTCGCTTTAGCTTCGAAAGACTCATCCGTTACCACTCTGTCTACTCCCTGATTGATATCCGGAGACTGTTCGTGGATCGCAGAAATAACCCCACAAGAATCTCCGTTGAACATATATTCTCCTTTTGTATAACCAATCCCGTTGATTACCTCTCTCGCGATCGTCTGAACATCAAGATAAGCATCAGATTTTACTTCACCGGCTAAAACCACCTGTCCTGTTGTAACAAGGGTTTCACAAGCTACTTTTGAATTTTTGTCGTATGCTAAAAAATGATCGATTAATGCGTCGGAAATCTGATCGGCAATTTTGTCCGGATGTCCTTCTGAAACAGATTCAGATGTAAATAAATAAGACATATTATTCTATTTGTTTTTAGATTAAAAAAATATACGAAGAAAAATAAGAATAAATTGTCTAATGAAGGTCTAAAAAAGAATACTGTTTTAGCATATTTTTATAGAGGTTGCAATCAGGTCAAATTTTTCCTCGTTCGTAAACGTTGGCAAATTTAAGTACTATTTTTTAATACTCAAAATTTTTGTTTACTTATTATCTCTTCTTTAAATTAATGATTTGATGATATTTAACATAAAACACTATTGCGGTTTTATGCTTACAAATTCTTTCGGATTCTCGTGATAATTCAGTTTTTTCTCTAAAGAATTTCTGATAGAATGCGATAATTCATCAATAATTTTCTGCTTAAAGGTTGGTTTGTAGTAAATAATGCTGATTTCTCTGTACGGGAAAGGCTTCTTAAATCTGAAAACATTCTCCTTCTGTACATCTGAAAGCTGATTAAGAGCCAACTCAGGTAAAATACTGATTCCTCCAACTTTATCCACCATATGAACCAAAGTCTGGATATTAGAAGCGAGAAAATCTAAGTTTTTAGGCTTTAAAGTATTTTCTTTTAAATGACAGATATTTTCGAACTGGTTTCTCAGACAGTTCCCTTCTTCAAGAAGCCACACTTTTTCTACATTCAGTTCTTCCGGAACGACATAAGAGTTTTTCTTGTTGGCTTCTTTCTCAGAACTGTAGATCATCAATTCTTCATTAAATAAGAAATCCTGATAAAATTCATCTGCCGCATCGTAAGGGGTAGAAATAATTCCGGCATCCAACTCCCCTGCTTTCAAAGCTTTGATGATGTTGTCCGTTGTCATTTCTTTTACATTCATCTGGATTTTCGGGTTTTCTTCCAAAAATTTGAAGATTTCCGTAGGCAGGATGAAAGAAGAAACGGTAGGAATGATTCCGATATTGATGGTTCCTCCTAAAATATTGTTTAAAAGATTGGCTTTATTTTTAAGTTCATTGACAGATTCTATAATCACCTTCGCCTGATCGATGATCTGAAGCCCCACATCTGTGGTACGGATCGGGTGCGTTGTTCTGTCGAAAACCTTCACATCCAGTTCGTCCTCAAATTTCTGTATCATTGCACTTAATGTAGGCTGCGTAATGAAGCATGCTTGAGCCGCTTTCCCAAAATGTTTGTACTTATCAACCGCGATAAGATACTCGAGTTGCTGAATGTTCATCTGATTAATATTATCTATGACAAAGATAAAATGTTTTTGCCATTTGCAATTAAAAATTCAAGTAAATTTGATATTTAGTACCTTTACATAAACAAAAGCAGTTAAAAAATCATTCACAAAAATCATAAATCTATGGATTCTAAAAAATTAACCTTAAGTAACGGCGCTCCCTATTACGAACATCAGGATTCACAAACAGTCGGCCCAAGAGGTCCGGTATTGCTGCAGGATTTTATTTTACAGGAAAATCTTGCTCATTTTGTAAGAGAAAGAATTCCGGAAAGAATTGTTCATGCAAAAGGGACTGGAGCTTACGGAACGTTTACGGTTACCCACGATATTACCCAATATACAAAAGCAAAATTATTTTCTAAGGTTGGCAATTCATGCAGAATGTTTGCTCGCTTTTCCACGGTAGGCGGAGAAAAAGGAAGTGCAGATACGGCAAGAGATCCGAGAGGTTTTGCTTTAAAATTCTACACAGAAGACGGAAACTGGGATCTTGTTGGAAACAACACGCCGGTTTTTTTCATCAAGGATGCGAAAAAATTTCCTGATTTTATCCATACCCAGAAAAGAGTTCCGAAAACCAATCTGAAAAGCGCAACCATGATGTGGGATTTCTGGAGCCTGAATCCTGAATCTCTTCATCAGGTTTTGATCTTAATGTCAGACAGAGGAACGCCTTACGGACACAGACATATGCACGGTTTCGGATCGCATACTTTCTCTATGATCAATGCTCAGAACGAAAGAGTCTGGGTGAAGTTTCATTTAAAATCCAAACAGGGAATTAAAAATTTCACGAATGATGAAGCGGTAAAAATGGCAGGAGAAAATCCTGATTTTGCTCAGGAAGATCTTTGCAACGCGATTGAGGAAGGAAATTTCCCGAAATGGACGATGTACATTCAGGTGATGACGGAAGAACAGGCAAGAGACTTCAGATGGAATCCTTTTGATATTACCAAAGTATGGTTCCAGAGCGATTTCCCGTTAATTGAAGTCGGAGAAATGGAACTGAATGAAGTTCCTGTTAATTATTTTGCTCATGTTGAACAATCTGTTTTCTCTCCGAGTAATTTAATCGACGGAATCAGCTTTTCACCCGATAAAATGCTTCAGGGAAGATTATTTTCTTATCCGGATGCGCACCGGTACAGAGTGGGCGTAAATGCTCATCTGCTGGAAGTTAACAGATGTCCTTTTGCAGTTAATAATTATCAGAGAGACGGATTTATGGCAGATTCAAGCCATTATCAGGACAAACCGAATTATCATCCGAACAGTTTTGATGATATTAAACCGGATCCTGCTTATAAAAGTTTCGAATATGAACTGGACAGTGCACATGTGGCAAGTTACAACAGAAACGAAAATGATGACGATCATTACACCCAACCCGGATTATTATATACAAAGGCAATGAATACCGAAGACAGACAAAACCTTGTAAATAACATCGTTGGAAGCATGAAAGGAATTACAGGACCCAAAAGAGACGAGATCATTAACAGACAGTTATGTCATTTTTTCAGAGCCAATATTGAATTGGGCATGAAGGTAGCTTCTCAATTGAATGTGATTATTGATGCAAATATGATGAACCACACGAAATAAGTATCTTAAACAATAATTTCAATCAGAAGGAAAAAAAATCAATATTTTTTCCTTTTTTTTATAAAAAATTCATAATTTGCACAGAATAATATTTTAAAGTGGAAAATGGGTTACGAAAATATATTATTAAATAAGGAAGATAAAATATCTATTATTACAATAAACCGACCTGAGAGTTTAAATGCACTCAATGCTAAAACGATCAGCGAATTAAGTTCAGCGTTGAACGAATTAGATTCAGACCAATCCTGCAGAGTAGTTATTCTTACAGGAAGCGGTGAAAAATCTTTCGTTGCTGGAGCAGACATTAAAGAATTCAGTGATTTTGGACAGGAAAAGGCAGAAGAACTTGCCAGAAACGGACACAATACTTTATTCAATAAAATTGAAAATATGACCAAGCCTGTAATTGCAGCCGTAAACGGTTTTGCATTAGGCGGAGGTCTTGAGCTTGCCATGGCATGCCACATCAGATACGCATCGGAAAATGCAAAACTGGGACTTCCGGAAGTAACTTTAGGATTAATTCCCGGTTACGGAGGAACCCAAAGACTGCCGAAGCTTGTAGGAAAAGGTATTGCCAATGAAATGATCTTCTCTGCCAAAATGGTTCCTGCTGCAAAAGCAAAAGAAATCGGACTGGTAAATGAAGTGTATCCAATAGAAGAATTATTAAATAAGACAAAAGAATTAGCTAACATTATTGCCCACAATTCACCAATGGCAATTTCGAAAGCAATTCATGCTGTAAACTTATCGGACACGGATAAAGGTTTTGAAACTGAGATTAAATATTTCGGAGAGCTTTTTGAAATGGACGACAAAAAAGAAGGAGTTTCTGCTTTTCTTGAAAAAAGAAAGCCAAGCTTCTAAACTTTTTACCCTTAATACAAATTATTTCGAAACAAACAATGCTGCGGTATGAATAAGTTTGACAAAGCTTATCTAAAAATGGCTCAGGAATGGGCAAAACTTTCCTACTGTAAACGAAAACAAGTAGGAGCTCTTATCGTAAAAGATAGGATGATTATTTCAGATGGTTATAATGGTACTCCTTCAGGATTTGAAAACTGCTGTGAGGACAGTGACGGGAAAACACACTGGTACGTACTTCATGCAGAAGCGAATGCTATTCTAAAATTAGCCGCTTCCACGCAGTCTGCAAAAGGTGCAACATTGTATTTAACGCTTTCGCCATGTAAAGAATGCAGTAAGCTGATTCTGCAGGCGGGAATTACCAGACTTGTCTACATCAATGAATATTCGGATGACGACGGGATATCATTTTTAAGAAACCACAATATTGAAATAGAGCAAATTTCGGAAAGTGAACTAAAAAAATAACACAACATGACTTGGGATGAAAAAATTAAGGATTTTGAAATCTTTCTTCGATTCGAGAGAAACTTTTCAGAAAACACTCTCGACGCCTATATTCGAGATATCAGAAAACTAAAAGAATATGCAGAAGAAGATCTGGGCAACGTCGGGCCCGATACTATAGGCTACGAAAATCTGCAGGAATACATTTTCAATCTTTCCAAACAAAAATTCAGCGAAAGATCTCAGGCGAGATGGATCTCTTCCATTAAAGCATTCTTCAAATTTTTACTGGAGGATGAATACCGTGAAGACAATCCGGCCTCTCTGCTTGAAGGTCCGAAACTTGGACTTTATTTACCGGATACTTTAAGTCTGCCCGATATCAACAGGATCATCAGCGCGATTGAAGTAAACTCTGATCTTGGAAAGAGAAACCAGTGTATCATCGAAGTTCTGTACGGATGCGGACTTCGCGTTTCGGAACTTATTGATCTGAAAATTTCCAATATCAATTTTAAAGAGCAGTATATCAAGGTAAACGGAAAGGGAAACAAAACACGTTTCGTCCCTTTGGCGGATTATACGGCAGATCTTTTGGAAAATTATATTCAGGAAGTACGTTCCAAAAGTAAAATCAATAAAAAATATGAGGACACTTTATTCCTGAACAGCCGCGGAACGTCAATGTCCAGAGTAATTGTATTTTTAATTATAAAAGAATTAACAGACAAAGCGGGCGTAAGCAAAAAGATATCACCGCATACATTCAGACATTCTTTTGCAACCCATTTGCTTCAGAATGGTGCAGATCTTCGTTATATTCAGGAAATGCTCGGTCATTCCAGCATTACAACGACAGAGATCTACACCCACCTGAAAACAGAAGAGCTGCGTGATGTGATCTTGTCTTATCACCCGAGAAATATTAATGTAACTCAATGAAAATATTGAAATATTGCCCCAACTGCGGCAAAGAATCTTTACAGTGGGATGGAGAAAGAAAATGGAGCTGCCAAAACTGTGGTTTCACATTATACAACAACGTTGCCGGAGCGGTAGCGGTGGTAATAAGATATAATGATGAAATTTATCTTACAAGAAGAAACAGAGATCCTAAAAAGGGAAAACTCGATCTTGCAGGAGGTTTTGTAGATCCGAAGGAAAGTGCAGAAGAAACCTGTAAAAGAGAACTTTTTGAAGAGCTGCAGCTGGATGTTGATATTTCAAATTTAAAGTACTTAACGAGCCTTCCAAACGTCTATCAATATAAAGAGATTGATTATAATACCATTGATCTTTTTTATGAATACCGCGTTCCGGAAAAATTTGAAGTGAATCTTGAATTGTCTGAAATTTCAGAAGCAGTCTGGATTCCTTTAAAAGAACTGAATCTCGAGGACATTGCTTTTGATTCTCAGAAAAAGTTTTTTGAAGAGTATCTGAAGAATATTTAATATTCCTGAAATATATTCTCCCGCAGATTTTACAGACATCTACTGAATATGTGAAATTTGCGGGAGATTTTTTATGCTCTTGCTTTGCATGATCAATATAAATTAACCTCAGTTCGGAATAAGAAATAAATTTAAACAATAGATTTATAGCATTATATTAATTTATCGCAAAGAAAAACAAAGATTTTTTTACTATTAAAAATTTGTAAGCTGAACAAAGGCACTTCGTTTATTTAAAAACACAAAAATGGTATTACTTTGATAAGTTTACGCCTTTGTATATCTTAAAAGCTGAATTTCTGATAATTGAATCTCTTTGTTTAACCTTGCGGTTAAGAAGACCTATGCCGAACTCACGTTAAATTAAAGATTTTTAAGTTGATTTTCGAAATCTGGATTATTTTATTGCAAAGAAAAACGAAGAATTATTCTCTGAAATAATTTTAAGATAAATAATGCCGCTTCGCTTATCCAAGCAATACAAAAGTGATTGATTTCCAGAATAGAATAACAATGAAAATCAAACAGTTAAAACTATTTATCTTTTTAAATTCTTATACCGATTAAGTATGATTAATACGTTTTGGATTTCAGCATCTGATCAAAATACTGAATCAGTAAAGCTCTTTCTGCATCGGAAAGATTAGCTTCCTTGTGATAAACAATATAACCAGGCATTGGCATGGTTTTATTCTGAATGGTCTGGATCGACTTACTCAGCATACTCTGCTTTAAATCTTTATTATAAGTATCCCAGATAGAAAAATTAAGATGTTCCCGTCCTTCATTGATATGGCTTTTCACAGACCATGAAATAGGTGCGATGTAAGCATATTTAGGGTAAACCGTTTCGTTGGAATGACAATCGTAACACGCTCCTTTCAATAATTTCTGAATTTTTGAAGGCGTTTTTTTAGCATCCACAAAATTCACTTTGTGATCAACCGGAGGATTTACTTTATCTGTTGAAATAAACTGAATTAAAGCAAATCCCAGCAAAGTCCAGAAAAATATTTTCTTAAATGTTTTCATATTTATCTTGAAGGCGTTACCAAAGCATCATTTCCTTTCAGATCAAGCTTATTAGCATCTTTCGACTGAGATTTCGGCTCTGCTTTCGGTGTGCTTATTTTTGACGGATCCAAAACTCTTGTATCTTTCAGATCCCAGTTTTCGTTGCTGTCCCAAAGCGGTCTTACGATGGCTGTTTTGTAGTAAATGTAGGAATCTTCCGCGAAAGTTTCGTTCTGGAAATCTGCTTCATCCCAAAAGCCGTTTTCGTTATTATCCACTAAAATCCTTACAATGTATTCTCCCGGTTTAAGAATATCAAATTTAACCTCGCTTCCTTTGGTATATTTCTGGAACAATACTTTATCTGAACTGTCTAAAAGTTGCAGCCAGTAACTTGATGCAGGAGCGTTCTGAAGGATGAATTTTAAGCTTCCGAAATTTTCAACTTTATCCACTTCAAAATCGAAACGTTTCGACTGATAATTCTTCGCAAAGAATGATGAAACGGTTTCTTTAGGAACGGTAAGCTGATATTTTTTACCTGAAATAAAATCTGCGTTCACCAAAATCTGATACGGATTCTTCTCTGAGATTTTTGCGGTAAAAGGAACAGTGTTCAGGGAATCTCCTGCAACTCTGAAAATCCATTTATCAGTGTTTATTTTATCCACGTAATAATTGGAAAGGATTTTAAAGTCTTCTCTCGGAGCAAGCATTGCACCGCCGTTATCGCTGTTGATGTCCATTGCGTTTTTCGCATTGTATCTGTAAAACAACGAGGCGTTGTAAAGGCTGTCTTTTTTTCCGACACCGGCATTATATCCGAATTTTAAATTCTCGTTTGTAGTCTGTCCTACATCACTTTTCACGGCATCAAACCAGATTCTTACGGAATCGGACTTCGGAGCGTGGGTTACCTTGTAATCCTTTATTTTCTCGTTTAAAGGTTTTACGGTTACTTCATTCGGTTTTCCTTCGAAAGTCATAAGAACTCCTCCCGGAGCTTCTTTCATTTCAAGATATTTCACCGGTTTTTTAGACGGATATAATTTCAGATTTAATCCTGAAACCGATTTTTCTACGACAACAGGATCTTTCTGGAAACCTACTTTTTCTTTTCCCGGATCGTAGATGGAATTTCCGTTTTCATCTTCAAATGCGATGATTTTATATTTTCCGGCAGCAAGATAATTCAGTTCAAAATAGCCATCATCATCAACTTTTGTTATATAATACGGCTTTTGCTTGTAATTGATGGTATCTTTTACCTGATACAATCCGACAACAAATTTATTTTCACTGGCTTTTTTTATGGATAAAGCATCTCTTACATCCCCGCTTACATAAAGATCATCAAGCTTATCTCCAGTAGAAAACGCGAAATTGTAATATCTCAGAATATTGGCTTCATTATTATCTGCAATAGAATTTCCGAAATTAAAATTGTACGTAGTATTTGCCTGTAAAGTATCTTTCCACTGGATCAGGATAAATTTATTGGCAATGTTGGAAGGAACAATTCTGGTGATATTTTTAATCGGCGGAGAAATATTCAGGTTTTTGTTGATGTCTTTTAACGTAATGTATTCGTCAAAATCTATTCGCAACTGCTTTATATCTCTCGGAACATTTACTCTTGAAGAATCTATATTTGAGCTTAAAAATTTCGGAGCCAAGGAATCTTTTGCGCCCCCGATAGGAGAACCTACTCTTGCACAAGACTGCAAAAGAAAAGCGAAAACCAATAAAAAAAGAATTCTTTTCATGAAGATGTTTACGCAAAAATAAACATTATTCTCCATAAACTTCACCATGACCTTTTAATGTATCTCGATCATCGCTCATTACGCTGTGAAGTTTATCTTTCTGAGGCGGAAAATCTTCAAATAATCCCGATAAAGCCAAAGCGGTATACACTCTGTTGGAATATTTATTTCCGATAGCAATAATGGTAACTTTAGATTTCAGAAGATGCGCAAAAACAGAATTGGTTCCGTGCCACCAACCATTGTGATATGTAAGTTTTTCCCCGTTATCAAAAATTTTCATCCTGAAGCCGAAACCGTAATTATTCATTCCGAATTTTTCATTGCTGTAAGGCGTGAAAACCTGCTCCATCAATTCAGGCTTTAAAAAATCTTTCGAAAACATTGCTTTTGAAAAGCTGTATAAATCTCGCGGTGTGGTATATACATTTTTATCTCCGTAAATTAAATCCAGTCTGTCTAAGGGATACAGTTTATTGCCTCCGTAATAAAAAGACTGTGACGCCGTCGGAATATCTTTTTCCTGAAAAATATAGGAGTTTTTCATTTTCAGAGGATCAAAAACCATTTCTTTCATCGCCTGAGGAAAAGGAACTTTTGTTACTTTTTCAATAATTAAAGCCAACATGGCAAAATTGGTGTTGCAGTACATAAATCCGGTATCGGTTTCTCTCGCCAGATCCGGTTTATATTTAATGATCATATTCAAAATATCCTCATTCGTAAGGAACGTTTTTGAAAGTTCTGCGGGAGCCGGCTGAATTTTCGTGATGAAGTATTCGTATTTCGGGAGACCGCTTCTCTGGTCGAGCAATGTTTTAACGGTAACATTCGGATAAGGAAAACCCGGAAAATACTGGGTAAGATGATCGGATAAATTCACTTTTCCTGCTTCCACCAACTTAAGCATTGCCATTGCGGTTAATGTTTTTGAAACGGAAGCGACATGAAGCGGCGTATTTTTACCGATCGGGTTCTGATTTCCTTCTCTGGCAAAGCCTCTGTAATTTTCGTAAATAATATTATCTCCTTTCGCAACTAAAATTCCACCGCTCAGATCGCCGTTTTCCCAAACTTTTTGGTAATAACTGTTGATGTAATTTGCAAGTGAAGCCTTATTGACAACCTGACTTTCGGCAGGTGTAAAAACTTTGGCTAAATCTACATTTCCGTAATTGGGAAGATTGGTGGTGCTTTCAGCGACACTGTCCTGATTTTCAGATTTTTTTTTGCAGGAAAAAAGAAATAAAAAGGCAGATAATACAAGGATAAAATTACGCTTCGTCATGAGTTTCGAAAATGAGCGGCAATTTAATAAAACTCGAAATAATTCGTATCTCCTGAATAGAAATTATGAATTATTTAACATAAATAAAAATGAAAAATAATTCATAAAATAGTATCGTCAAAATCTATTTCTAATCTTACTGAATTTCAAGGCTAAGCAAACTTTGCCACAATTTTATCTACAATCACCTGCGCCAGTTTTTCCTTGCTCTGAACCGTCCATCCTGCAATATGCGGAGTCACAATTACTTTCTCGGATTCCAAAAGGTATTGAAGGTCTTCATTTTCCGTTTCCAGATTTTCGAAAGAAGATTTTTCGTATTCCAGAACATCAAGACAGGCTCCTTTTACTTTACCTGCTTTTATTGCCTCAACTAAACTTTTCGTTTCAACATTCTTTCCTCTTGCTGTATTTACAAAATAGAAATTGTTTTTCATATCAGAGATAAACGGACCATCCACCAAATAATAGGTCTGTTCTGTTAGAGGAATGTGTAAGCTTACAACTTCAGCTCTTTCCTTTAATTCTTCAAGAGAAACCTGTGTTGCAAATTCATCCGAAAGATCCGGTAGAATATCATAAAAAATCACGGTACAGCCAAAACCAGAAAGTCTTTTTGCCGTAGCTTTTCCCATATTTCCGTAACCGATGAGTCCGACTGTTTTTCCCAACAGT
>NZ_JBBCQL010000013.1:0-37828 GCF_037149975.1 Chryseobacterium sp. VD8
AAATTGCAGGGCAGCCATTGGAAACGATGGAAATCGGAAATGTTTCTCTTCCTTCCGGTAAGATAGTGGTGAGAGATCCGCTTGTTGATCTGAACGGAAATCAATCGCCCTATTTTATTCAGGCTCCGAAAGGTGATTTTCCTGTAACCATTGCTGTGGTAAAATCAGAAGACTGGGGTGATAGATATGCTGTTGTTAAAGTGGAATTTACGAAAGAAAAGCCCATTGTTTACAGGGAAGCATTGGTTGGAATTGAAGAATTGGAAGGCGTTACTGAAGATGATTATTTCGGTTTTGGTGTGGATGCAGGCTTAGGTTGTATTACTGATAAAGAAGTGCTTCCTTTTGTGGATAAATTTGTGGATGAAACTAATGTCGACAATTTTTACGATGATTATTTCGCCGCACTTTTCGAGAAAAGCTATAAAGACCATCCGAAAAATCAAAGAGATGCCGGAGACTGGATCAACTGGAAAGTTCCGAATACCAATTATCATATTCCTATGTTTGCGAGTGGCTTTGGAGACGGTACTTATCCGGTATATTTTGCTTATGATAATAATGACAGTATTTGCGGATTATACATCCAGTTTATTGATATCGAATTAGCCTTAAGCGAAGATGGAGACGAAGATGATGTAGATTAAAAAGATCAGCCATATAATTTTTTTTTAAAACCAAATATGATGAAAACTTTTGCTGAGGAAGTAGTAGAATTTAACCGAAACTTAAAATATTCCGGAATACTCCCCGAAGATTTTCAGGTGCTTAATCCTTATTTAGACAATCCTGAAACCATGATTGTGATGGAAAAGTTTTATCATAAATACTATAATGATTCCAACAAAAGAAAATTTCTGATAGGAATTAACCCCAGTCGTCACGGAGCCGGAGTTACAGGAGTTCCATTTACCGATACCAAACGTCTGGAAAGCGTGTGCGGAATTAAGATGAAATCTGCTTATACTCATGAAGTCTCTTCGGTTTTTATGTATGATGTGATTGAACAGTATGGCGGAGCAGAGGAATTTTATAAAGAGGTTTATATCAATTCTCCGTTTCCTTTAGCGATCGTCAGAAAATCGAAAGGCAGCTGGATCAATGCGAATTATTATGATGATAAAGAGCTTTTCAGGGATGTAAAGGAATTTATGATTGATTCTTTAAGAAAACATATATCTCTGAATCTCGACACTTCGGAGGTCTTTGTTTTAGGTAAGAAGAATGCAGATTTCATTTCAAAATTAAATCGGGAAGCTAATTTATTTGATAAGATGACGGTTTTGGAACATCCCCGATATATTCAGCAGTACAAATCCAAAGACAAACAATTATACATTGACAAGTATATTCTTGCTCTAAAAAAATAAAACTCTTTGAATTTCTCAAAGAGTTTTCGGGACGATGATATTATTAAATATCGCCGGAACGAGGGAAAATATGATAATCCCCCGATTGCTCAGGGGACATCATCACAATATTATGCTTTAAAATCTTTCAAGGTACAATTAGATGCTTTTATTGAATCTCATGGTTATTAGTTTCACTTTAATAATAGCCTGTATTACTTTTTGATAATTTTGTAAGATTCTTTAGAAGACTTTACGGTGTAAACACCTTTTGGTAGTTCTGAAATGTCTGTTTCATTTACTCCTTTTTGAGTTTCAATTGTTTTTACCAGTTGCCCCGTCTGGCTGTACACCTCAAACTTAGTATTTTCATTAGTTTTGATCGTTAGCGGACCGTTAGTCGGGTTAGGGTAAAATCCTGAATCTTTTTTCGAAGCTTTTACATCATTGGCAGACAATACAATTCCTGTATCTTTTACCCATGTGAAAGAATCCAGCCCCATATATTGATAACCTCCTCCCGCAGTAATCTGCAGCTGGTCGATTATAATATTGCTGTAGTTCTGCCCGTTCAGGTTGGTCATATCAATTAAAGTATATCCGTTTGTAACAGCAATAGAATTAACAAAACCTGTAGTTTTTGTCTGAGTAAATTTTGTAACTCCGGATAATTTACCTGTAATAGTTAATGTCCCCGTTACAGACTGTGAAGTATTTGCTGCTCCTAAATAAACCCAGAATCTGTTTACTTTAAATAGGTTGGATGTTGTTTTGATACTAAAAGACGTTCCGGAAGATTGGTTACCCGCTCCGGAGTTGTCGATATAGTTATTGTCAATTGCGGTACCGCTCCATCCTGTACCGGGATAAGAAGCCTGAATGTCATATGTGTTAACATGCGACAGGATATTGAAAATTACTCCGTTATCAGTAAAACTTGCGCTTCCGTTGGATTCCGTCTCAAACTGTTCTGTACTGGTCTGTCCGAAAGAAAAGACTGAAATAAAAAGAACAGATAAGGTAAAAAGTATAGTACTTTTCATGATTTTAAATTTTTAGGTTATTAATTATTGTCTTGATGGATATATACCATTTACGCAGATAATATAATTAAGACCAAGGTAAGGTGGCATATTGTTAACAGGCAGGTTCTGACCTGCAAAGGTTACTGAAGCTGAATTGATAGGCGTATCCGGTGCCGCATTTATAAAGCTCGGAACAGCTGTGAAATCTCTTCCTGCCTGAGTTCCTGATACAGCAATTGATGCCGATGATGATGGCGTTGAAGTTGTTGCGTTAGATTTTGAAACTCTTAGCTGGCTTACTATTGACGGAAGATTTGAGCTTAGCAGAGTGTTGGTAACAGTACCTGCAGCTTCTCCTAATACAACACTTTTACCTGTGTTTGAAGTTCCTGCGCCAACTGGCATACGCCCGTTGAGGTTAGGTAAAGCGAATGTTGTTTTTCCATCTCCGCCATAAACTGATCCCAAGATAGAGAAAAGTGCCTGATTTTGGCTGATATTTAGTATTGCACCGTTGCATAGCATATATCCTCTTGGTGCAAAATTTCCTGCAAAAAGTTTGATGGTTCCAATTAATTCTTCGTCCATGATTATTGTATTTATATTATTAGTACTAGTGTTAAATTAAGGTCTTGAAGGATAAATTCCCTCCACACATATAATGTAGTTGACTCCTAAATATGGAGACATATTGTTAACCGGTAAGTTCTGACCGATAAAAAAAACAGACTGAGGGTATAGCATAGTATCCGGAGCTGCGTTTATAAAGCTCGGAACGGCCAAAAAGTCTCTTCCTGCCTGTGTCCCGCTTACTGCAATCGATGTTGTAGACGTTGGTACAGCTGTTGTTGCATTAGCCGAAGATACTTTTAGCTGACTTGCGAAGCTTGGTAGATTAGAGGCAAGAAGTGTGTTTGTAGGAGTTCCGCTTGCTTCTCCCAATTCATAATACTGCCCTGTTGTAGATTGTCCTGCACTAATTGGAACACGTCCGTTTAGATTGGGTAGAGCAAAAGTTCTGACACCATCACCACCGTAAGTGGTTCCTAAGATCGAGAAAAGAGCAGAGTACTGCGAAATGCTTAGAAGAGCTCCGTTGCAGAACATATAACCTACTGGTGGAAAATTTCCTGCGAACGTCTTGATTACGCCCATTAATTCGTCATCCATGATAATATAAATTTTCAGTTTTTTTAAAATTCCTACTCTGTTTATGGCTTTTCGGATACCGCCAGAAAATCTTTAAAAACTTATGTCTTATTGACATGTCAAAGTAACAACAATAGAAATATTTGCCATAGAGTAGAAAATACCAAATTGCAGATTACGTATTTTTACGGATTTGATGTAAATATAATAATTATTTGTTTTGTTTAACAAATATATAGTTGTATAAATTGATTATGTTTGAATTATTAATCTTAATATGTGTTTATTGGTTTGTATATTGTAATTTTGATATTTTTCATGTTCTTTTTGTGTGAAAGAAAATAATGTGAAGATTTAGGTGTTTTATTTATTAAAGTTTATTCTCTCAGAACGCGTTCTATTTAGTATTTTTGTGTAAATCCAATTAAAACTAAAAATGAACGAATTTGTAGTATCAGAACTAAAAAACAACATTGCCGAAATTACATTCGGAACTCCAAAAAGCAACTCGCTTCCGGGAGCCATTCTTGAAAAATTAGCACATACCATTCTGGATGAAGGTGCGAAAGAAGAAGTAAAAGCCATTCTTGTAAAAAGTGAAGGGGAAAAAGCTTTCTGTGCGGGAGCAAGTTTCGATGAACTTCTGGAAATTGAGGAACTCGAAAAATCAACAAAATTTTTCGGAGGTTTTGCCAAAGTTCTGAATGCAATGAGAAACTGTGGAAAAATAGTTGTTGTGAGAGTTCAGGGAAAAACTACAGGTGGCGGAGTTGGAATTGCGTGTGGAGCAGACTACTGTTTTGCAACCAAAGACTCTGCATTAGCCTTAACGGAAATTAATCTCGGAATCGGGCCTTTCGTGATCGGACCGTATGTGGAAAGAAAAATCGGAAAGTCTCAGTTTTCGGCAATGGCAATCGATGCGGATTTCAGATCGGCAGAATGGGCTGAACAGCACAATATCTATCATTCGGTTTCGGAAACCATTGAAGAAATGGATGCCAAGCTGGAAAAATTCCTTCAGACTCTGGCTTCAAGAAGCAGCGATGCTTTGGCGTTAATTAAAAAAGTTTCGTGGGAAGGAACAGATCATTTCAATGAACTAATGCCTGCAAGAATTCATATGAGTGCCAGTTTAATACTGGAAGACTCGGCTAAGAAAAACATAGGAGCCATTAAAGAGAGATTAAGAGCAAAATAATCATAAAGCCGTTGATTTCTCAACGGCTTTTTTATACATTCTTTTTTCAAAAAAATATTTTGCAGATTCAAAATAAATATTAACTTTGTAATTCAAAGTTCTTTTTATGGAATCAAAAAACTATCACGAAGACTTATCACATATTCGCTCCATGATGGAGCGTTCTTCCAGATTTATTTCTTTGAGCGGATTGTCCGGAGTTGTTGCCGGTTTAGCAGCAATTATCGGAGCGGTATATGTTTATTTTGTCTTTCAGAGAGAGGGAATAGATTATTTTGATGGGGAAAGAAATATTTTCGGACCGTCCTTGGTAAAAGAACTTGTTGTAACAGGCGTTGTTATTCTGGGTGTGGCATTGCTCAGTGGTTATATTTTTACAGCCAATAAAAGTAAAAAGAAGGGTCTGAAGATTTGGGATGCGACAACTAAAAGACTTTTGGTTACCTTTGCAGTTCCTTTGGTAACGGGAGGTTTCTTTTGTCTGGCACTTCTTTATCATCATCTTTTTGTGTTTATTGCTCCGGCAACACTGCTGTTCTACGGACTGGCTCTGGTAAGTGCGGAACGATACACGTTAACAGATATAAAATATTTAGGCTATTGTCAGATTGTTTTAGGGTTAATTTCCTTATTCTTTTTAGGATGGGGACTGGTTTTCTGGACAATCGGATTTGGGGCTTTGCATATCGTTTACGGATTGATAATGCATAAGAAATACAAATAGAATTGTGAAAAAGTGGGGGATATTTTTAATCATTATTTTTGCAATGGTCATCTGCAGAACTTATGTATTCCGGATGTTTTTCTCTTACGACACAATTAAAGAAAGAACGGTTTTAGATGTTGCCAACGAGAAACTGAAAAATCGGTTAAAGGAAACTGGAAGTAATACATCTGTAGAAGATATCATTCAGAATTCTTTGAAGGAAACTGCTTCTACCCTTAGTTTTTCATTTTATAAATGTGATCATGAAACGGATAAATTAGTAGAAACCAAAAAAGCAAACTGTATCGGTTATTCGGCATTTTTAGCTTCTGCTATTCAATTCAAATTGAAGCAAAGCGGGTTGGAAAACGGATGGAAAGTTCATCATAACGTCGGAGAAATTTATTTAGTGAATGAAAATATCAACAGACATTTTAATTCCGGATTTTTCAGAGATCATGATTTTGTAACCGTTGAAAATGTAAAGACAAACGAAACAATCGGCATTGATGCCACAGTGTATGATTATTTCAGAATAGAAAGGATAAAATTAAAATGATAAATATAAATCAACTCAACAAAGAATTCGAAAGCCGTGTAAGATTGGGCATTATGTCTGTTCTCATGGTAAACGACTGGGTTGATTTCTCAGAAATGAAAAGCCTGCTGGAAATTACGGACGGAAATCTTGCCAGTCACAGCAACGCGCTGGAAAAAGCAGCATATATAGAAGTGAAGAAAGAATTTGTGGGCAAGAAACCCAAAACATCATATCGCGTAACCCAAAGTGGAAGAGAAGC
Organism: Chryseobacterium sp. VD8; assembly: GCF_037149975.1. Lineage (NCBI taxonomy): Bacteria > Pseudomonadati > Bacteroidota > Flavobacteriia > Flavobacteriales > Weeksellaceae > Chryseobacterium > Chryseobacterium sp. VD8. The sequence goes on from NZ_JBBCQL010000013.1 coordinate 6,231, forward strand.
CTTTACAGAACATCTTAATGCTTTGGAAAAATTACTCGGAAAATAGAGATTAAATTTTTTTATTTTTAAACTTTGAAATACAAAGTACTTTTAATAATTTAAAACAAAAATTATGACTTTAGAAAAACAAAAAACAACCATCATTTTCGCAGTTCCTGCATTATTAATGCTCACGGCATTTTTTGCCAATCTTTTTGCAGAAGGCTGGAACTGGTCTCCTTCTGATTTTGCTGTTGCGGGCGGACTGCTTTTCGGAACCGCATTTTTCATCAATCTTGTCATCCGTTCTAAAAAATCTTTACGGTATAAACTGATGATCTGCTTTGCGATTTTATTAGTTCTGGCTTTAGTCTGGATCGAACTGGCAGTCGGACTTTTCGGAACTCCTTTCGCGGGAAGCTAACATTGTAAAAAAACTAAAACATAAATGAACAGGAAAACATTTTTAAAAAAGATCTTTCAGCTTTCTGTAATAGGAGCATTTCCTCTTCTCTATTCATGGCAGATTGAACCGTTTTGGCTTGAGTTTGTAGAACGGAAACTTCCGGTTAAAAATTTACCCCAAAATCTTGAAGGAAAAATCCTGATGCAGATTTCTGATCTCCACGTTGGAACCCGCTTCGACTGGAATTTTATTATCGATTCTTTTCAGAAAGCTAAAAAATACAATCCCGACTTCGTGGTGTACACAGGAGATTTTGTTAATCGGGGAGGAGCTAAAGAAACGGAAGACCTTAAAAAAGTGATGCAACACGCTGTGCTGGGAAATCTGGCAACATTCGGAATTCTGGGAAATCACGATTACGGAAAAGACTGGCAGGATCTTCAGTCGTCCGACAATATCTGTAATATTCTGGAAGGTTTTGGAATCACAATGCTGAATAATGCGCAGCAGGAAAGCAACGGACTCAATTTTATCGGTTTTGAAGATTTATGGTCGCCCAATTTTGCACCGCAGAAAGTGATGAGGGATTATGATCCTTCCAAGGCAAATATCATTCTCTGTCATAATCCTGATGCCTGTGATAAAGATATCTGGAATGGTTATCAGGGATGGATTCTGAGCGGACATACGCATGGGGGACAATGCAGAATTCCCGGAGTCATTACGCCTCTGCTTCCCGTGAAAAACAGAAAATATATTTCCGGAGAAATTGATCTTGAAGATGGAAGAATGCTTTACATCAGCCGTGCTTTGGGACATTCTTTTCAGGTTCGATTTATGGTGCGTCCGGAAATTACGGTTTTTACTTTAAGACAAGGATAAATAATGAAACTGGTACTAAAAATTTTTGCATTGGGAATATTGGTGATCATCATTTTCACCATAGATTTTCCTTTAAGAGAAAAAACACTGTATGGTAAATATGTCAATACAAATTACGAAAATCCGATTTGCTGTGTTGAAGCTCCTCATCAACCGGATACTTTGATCTTATTCCGTGACGGACATTTTGAAAGCGGATTTTATGGGAAAGGTCGGTTTGAGGTAAGTAAAGGGCTCGTTTCCACAATTATCCTACATTATATAAGTGATGGAGAACCAGCATTAGGTAATACTTATTTTTCGAACAAACTTTTTGAAAAGCCAAAAATTATTCTGAACGCAGATATGAATCATGTCTATACTAAAATCGATTAAAATTATAAACTATGAATGAAAAAACAATCATAATCATCGGAAAAACTCTGTTTTGGCTTTCATTTATTTTAGGAAGCATCTCTTTGTTCGGGTATGCTCTCACTAAAAATGATTTACTTGTTGAAGGTGGAATTTTGGTTTTGGAATATGGATTTGTAGTTAATATGATTGTTCTTGTTACTCTATTAATCTACGGAATTGTTCATAAGAATAAACTCAATGCCTGTCTTAAATCTTCAGGAATTATGCTGATTAATATTCCCATAGCAATAATTTATATCATCATTGGAGTTCAGCTTGTTTCAATTAATTTTTTAAACTCATAAACTATGAAAAAAATACGCGTCAAATTTCTTCTTTTCGTTTACAATAAAACCCAGAAACTGTACAGAACCTATTTCAAGAAAAAGAAAAGGCAGTGGCAGTTTACAGAAAAACAACTGCTGGAGTTTCAGGAAGATTCTCTGGGCAGAAAATTGGGAGAATTTTATAAAAAACATGGTTTCACGATGATTCCCAAAATGGAAAATCACGATGTTCATCACCTTATTACAGGATGCGGAACCAATTTCGAGGACGAAATCGCTATGCAGTTTCTCCTGTTAGGAAACGGAAAACTCAACGCCCATCTTTTGGCAGCGATTGTTTTGGGAAGCCTCATTTTACCGGAATATTACAAACTCTACATCAAAGCCTACAAAAAAGGACAAAATATGCGTCCGTTTTACCAGTGGGATTTTGAAGCTTTGCTCTGGCAGAATTTTGAGCATCTGAAAGATTTCATTCAACAGAAGAATACCGCTGTTTTATATTAATTATGGAAAGGGTAAAATTTAGTCCCGTCGGAAAAAGTCTGTTTCTGATTTCGTGGCTGCTTGGAACCATCATCTTATTGGCATTCTGGATCTCCGAATCTTGGTTTTTTGTCTGGCTCGGATTTTATTATGTCGTTATTGCCGTTGTTATCAACATGATTGTTTTCTGTTCCGAATTGCTGACTTTTTTAACAGATGTTTCAGATAAAAAATCGCACGGAAACTCAGCTTTGCTGATTTTGTTGAATATTCCGATTGCCGCCTTTTACTTTTTTATTTTCACCAACATTTAAACTAACCTATGAAAACACATCACTATATATTTCTTACGACCCTGCTTTTTGTCATTGTATTTTATGATCAGAATGTAGGTCTCAATCTCGGAATTATCGGAATTATTTATGCCGTGCTTACTTTCTTCAGAACACCTGAAAGAAACCGAACCAAAACGTTTATTTTTCTCTTTGCAACGAGCATTATTTCGAGTGCTGCGTTTGCGTGGTACGGAGATTTTCCGTCCTTTCTGGCGGTTGTCAGTTCATTGTTATTGTTAGAATACCGATCACGAAACCGAAGAATGAAAATCCTTTTGCTGGTTCCGGTTTTTGTGACGAATTGTTTTACAGAGTTTTTCAGAATTCTGAATTTCGATGCATGGCTTCCCAAAAGAAACGTTTCCGGTTTGTGGCAGAAAACACTGGCTTTTGTAATAATTCCTTTAATTCTGATCTCTGTTTTCTTCGGAATCTATTCCGCGGGAAGCGATCATTTTGCCAATTTATTCACTAATGTGGAGCTGGATATCAATTTCTGGCAATTGTTGGCAATGATCTTTTTGGGATTTTTCATCGCATTCAATTACTGGAATTTCGCCGTTGAACGGTTTATTTACAAAAGCAACCGATTGCTGGATGATCATTTCGGGGAGAAAGATAAAATTCAGAAAGCCACCTATTCTTTTCTTGATCTGGATGCAGAAAGAATGAGCGGCGTAATTTCTTTATTTGCGCTGAATATTCTGCTCGTCTTTTTCATCATCACTTACAATTATGAACAGTTTTACGAGTCGGTAAAAAGTCCCGTTAAACTTTCCGAAGAAACGCATGAAAGAGTAAATGTAGTCATTCTTTCAATCATCATGTCGATTCTGGTGATTATGTTTTACTTTAAATCGAATTTCAATTTTGATCCGAAAGCCGGACTAATGAAAATGTTAGCCAAAGTCTGGATTTTTCTGAATGCCGTTCTCGTTATTTCTGCCATGGTGAAAAACTCAGAATACATCATCAATTATGGGTTTACCTACAAAAGACTGGGGGTTTATGCATTTTTGATATTGGCTTTAATTGGCTTGGTCACCACTTTTATTAAAATTCAGAAGCAGAAGAGAAACGTGTTCCTTTTCAATACGATGGCATGGTATATTTACGGAGTAATCCTCGTTTGCAGCTACATCAATTGGGGCGGCATCATTACTTCGGAAAATAGCAAGCGGAAAGATTTTGCTTTAAACTACCATAAAACTCAAATTAATTTCAGTGAGAAACAATTGCTGAATTATGCCGAAGAACATCAGGATAATGCCTTAAAATCCGAAATTCTGAATTTAGAAAGAGTGAAATTCCAGAAAAATGAAAAATTTCTTTCTCGGGTTCTTTATTATCAGAATTTAAAGTAAGAAGATCTCCGGTCAAACCTCACAGGTTTCAAAAACCTGTGAGGTTTTTATTGTCAATAAAAACTTAACTATAATCAATTTAAAAATGATCAGAAAATTAAAAAATAGCAAAAGATTTGAAATCACTTTATTGTTGGTATTAATGACACTTTTTTGTTTCAGTCTTTCGATTTCCAGATATTACATCAGTGAAACGAAAGTGTTTTTATTTCTTAACTGGAATTTGTTTCTTGCCTGGATTCCTTTTTTTATCAGCAGTTTTTTAGTAATTTTTAAAATCAGAAGTAAATTATCACTTGTTGTAGCAATCGCTGTTTGGATTGTATTTTTTCCCAATTCACCATATATTCTTACTGACCTTTTTCATCTGAAAAGTAGAAATGCAATTCCGATCTGGTATGATTTGGTGGTCATTCTTTCGTATGCATGGACAGGATTATTTTGTGGATTCGTTAGTTTGCTTGACATTGAAAAACTATTGTCAGATTATTTTAAACCAAGAATCATCAACTTCCTTACGTTTTCGTTTTTATTCATCGCAAGTTTTGGTGTTTATCTGGGAAGATTTTTACGGTGGAACAGTTGGGATATTCTCAGCAATCCTTTTGGTCTCTTCAATGATATTGCTGTAAGAATTATTTATCCGATGGACTATACAAAAACATGGGGAGTAACTGTTTTGATGGGAGTAATGCTCAATTTTATGTATTTTATGATGAAGTCTGTAAATAATCTTAACAGGGAAGTTATTGTTATAAAAAATTAAAAAGGGTTATTGTTTATTGAAAAATCTCAGTCAATGGAACAATTTTGGCATCTCCATAAACTTTAAAAATCAAGACGGTTTTAGATCGTATTCAAAAAATAATTGTTATGAAAAAGTTCTTAGTATTGATCCCGTTAATCATAGTTTCGTGTAAAAAAGAATCTGCTTCTGTTGAAACTCAGGATAAAGATTCAGTAATCATGAGCGAACAACCTGATTCTGTTCCGAAAACAGATTCTGCAGCCATAAAAATGAAGGATTCTGTGATTAATAATGCACCGAAAACCAAAGAAGTTCTTAAAACAGGAGTGATGAGGACCGTAAAGGACGGGAAGATCACCAGAACCGTAGATGCAGAACAGTTTCCGCTCACTTTAGGAGAAGAGTTTACGACGGACGGACAGGAATTTATTCTGAAAATCATCAATTTCAACAAATCCAAAATACAGGCTAAAATTTCAACAAATGAAAAGGATTTCAATATCAGATTCAATCAGATTAAACTTCCCAATGGAGATTTCGACGGACCTTTCGGAAGAGAAATTACTTATGATGTAAAAGATAAGGGCGAAGTCTGGCTGATCATCGGGAAAAGCAATATGGCTTCCGGTAATACCAAAGGCAGTTTTACCGTAAGTGTAGAATAATTTTCATCATTTTGGTACAGTTTATGCAAACAAAACTTTAAAATTTATCATTATGAAAAATATATTTTTGACGGCGGCAGTAGCTTCAGTAGCTCTTGTAAGTTGTGGAACGGTGCAGTCGTTGGTTCAGAATACATTTCCTTATACAGCCAATGTGTTAGTTTCCACAGGAGTTCCCGCCGATAAAGAAGTTTCTTCTACTTCTACTGCGTCTAATGTTCAGACATGGTTTGGAGGGAATAACAATGCGAAGATTAAAGACGTAAGAATATCGGATGCCAAAGTTTCCGTAGTTTCTCCGGCAGGAGGAAGCCTGAATGCTCTTAAATCGATAAAAGTATACATTTCATCGAGCGGAACAGGAGAAAGACTGGTTGCTTCAAGAACCAATATTTCTACAGATGCTTCAAGTTTAAATCTTGATCTTGCAACTTCAGGATTTTTAGATGAGGTGGTAAAAAGTACGGGGGTTACCGTAAGAACGGTTTATGAACTGAAGAACCAGACAAGTTCGGACATGAACCTTAGAATTGCACTAAATTTCAGCAGCGTTCCTGCGAATTAGTTTTTTTATAAAAGTTTATTTTAAAAAACGTCTTTCAGATTTCTGAAAGACGTTTTTGCTTTTTTTTATAGAAAAGATTATTTAAAATCTACCAGTTCTACATCAAAAATAAGAGTTGCTCCCGGAGGAATTACGCCGCCCGCTCCGTTGTCTCCGTATGCAAGATCAGACGGAATATAAAATCTGTATTTTGCACCTTTCGACATCAGTTGGATTCCTTCTGTCCAACCTTTGATAACGCTGGAAATATTTAATTCAATAGGCTGTCCTCCGTTTTTATCTGTAGAGTCGAAAACCGTTCCGTCCATTAATTTTCCGGTGTATTTTACATTAGCTGTGCTTGAAGCTGTAGGCTTTGCTTTACCATCGCCTTCCTTAAGAACTTCATACTGTAAACCGCTTGCCGTGGTTTTAATGTTTTTGTTCAGTTTATTTTTAGCTAAAAACTCGGCTCCTTTCTTTTTGTTTTCATCTGCTTTTACTTTTGCTTCAGCCTGCTTTTTTTCATTCTGCTTCTGCATAAAGCCCTGCAAAAAGGCTCCCATTTCTTCTTTCGGAAATAAACTTGGCTTATCTCCGAAAGCATCTTTAAAACCTTGTGTCAATAATTCAGGATCTGCCGGAAAGCCCTGTTTCTTCATGTTTTCAGCAATATCAAGACCGATGTAGTAAGACGCTTTCTGCTCGTCTGTATAAGATTTCTGAGCGAATGCAAGATTTACTCCTGTTAAAAGAACTAAGGTAAATAACGTTTTTTTCATTGTTGAATGTAAATATATTTTCTGCGAATTTAAGCTTTTGTAACGGAATCCATCACAATAGTTACCGGTCCGTCATTAATTAACGAAACTTTCATGTCTGCTCCGAAGATTCCACTTTCGGTTTTCAGTCCGGATTTTGAGATTTCTTCTTTAAAATAATCAAATAAGGGAATCGCTTTATCCGGTTTTGCTGCTTTAATGAAAGAAGGGCGGTTTCCTTTTTTGTAATCGGCAATCAGGGTAAACTGACTGATGCATAATATCTCTCCCTGAATATCCTGAACAGAAAGATTCAGTTTCCCTTCTTCATCCCCGAAAATTCTGAGGTTTAAAATTTTCTGTACAAGCCAGTCTGCATCGTTTTTTTCATCATTTTCATCAATTCCTACCAGAAGCATTAAACCGTTTCCGATTTCCCCGGCCACTTTTCCATCCACTTTTACGCTGGATTCTGAAACTCTTTGTATGACAACTTTCATTTTTAATAATAAATATTTAAAATTTTCCCTGAAGGATCATAATTGTAAAGATACGTTTTCGGCTGTACATTGGCTACCGCAGTGGGTTGTCCGGTTAACAAAATCCATTGGGCATTGTCTTTCGGGCAGACAATTCTGATGTTGTCCTGAACTTCCAGAGTGGTATTGCTGTCGGGACAGATGTGAGGCGCGTTTCTGTCGTAGGCTTTGAAAGAATTGTCGGATGCTCTTACTACGATTAGCCCCTTCGTTCCGGATTGCTGCTCATTGATGTAAACCCATCCACCAACCTGATTCAGTGCGTAGTAAGCAGGAAGGTTCAGATTTAGTGTAACATTGATCGGATTACTTGGAAAGCAACTTACGGTGTCTTCACGGCTTCCGCAGGAATGTATAGATAAATTACTGAAAATCAATAGTGTGATGATAGATAATATTGAAAAAGTTTTTTTCATTTCAATTTAAATTTTTATATATTTGTAAAAATTAAACGATTATTACACGAAAACATTGTCCGGCAAATGTCGGATTATTTTTTTATACTAAAACTAAATTTTGAAAATTATGGCAAGCTATGTTACAAAGGAGGGATTAGAGAAAATGAAAGCTGAGCTGGAACAGTTGGAAACTGTAGAGAGACCAAAAATTACTCAGCAGATCGCAGAAGCAAGAGACAAAGGAGATTTGTCGGAAAATGCAGAATATGATGCGGCAAAAGAAGCTCAGGGAATGCTTGAAATGAGGATTTCTAAGCTGAAAGATGTGATCTCCACTTCAAAAATCATAGACGAAAGTCAGCTGGATACTTCAAAAGTTTCAATTCTTACAACGGTAAAACTTAAAAATAATGCAACCAATAAGGAGCAGGTATTTACACTGGTTCCGGATAACGAGAGCGACCTGAAATCAGGAAAGATCTCAGTAAACACGCCGATTGCAAAAGGACTGCTTGGAAAAGCGGTAGGAGAAACGGCAGATATCACGTTACCAAACGGAAACAAACTGTCTTTTGAAGTATTGGACATTACCCTGTAAATAACTGTTGTTTAATTTTCTAATCTTTAATATTTTTAAATTAAAATGAGCACAATATTCACAAAAATCATCAATGGCGATATTCCCTCTTATAAAATTGCCGAAGATGAAAACTTTATTGCGTTTCTGGATGCAATGCCTTTAGTAAAAGGACACACATTGGTTGTTCCCAAGAAAGAAGTTGATTTAATTTTTGATCTGGACAGCGAAGAATACAAAAACCTTTGGGGTTTTTCTCAGGAAGTTGCCAAAAAAATTAAAAAAGCAATACCTTGTGTGAGAGTTGGGGTGGCCGTTGTAGGATTAGAAGTTCCTCATGCACATATTCATCTTATCCCGCTCAATACGGTGGAAGATATGAATTTTAAAAATGAGCGATTAAAACTTACGGGTGAAGAATATACCGAAATTCAGAACTCAATAATTAATTCTTAAAAATAAAGGAAACTCGTAAAGCAGATTTTTACGAGTTTCTTTAATCTATACCTTATATATTTAGATCTAAAAAATGAATTCAAACCAATGTTCTTTCTGCGGAAGAAAGAGAAATGAAGTGCAGATGCTGATTTCAGGTCAAAACGGCTTTATTTGCGAGAATTGTATCGAGCAGGCTCATGCAATCGTGAAGGACAGCAGTTCAAAATCAGGTTATGCTCCGGCAGAAAATATAAACGAACTTAAGAAACCGAAAGAGATTAAAGAATTTCTCGATCAGTACGTAATCGGGCAGGATCAGGCAAAAAAACAATTGTCGATTGCCGTGTACAATCACTACAAGAGATTACTTCACGCTCAGGACGAAAACAGAGAAGTAGAGCTGGAAAAATCGAACATCATTATGATTGGTGAAACAGGAACCGGAAAAACATTACTGGCAAAAACCATCGCCAGAGAACTGAATGTTCCTTTCTGTATTGTAGATGCTACGATTTTAACCGAAGCCGGTTATGTAGGCGAAGATGTGGAAAGTATCCTTTCAAGGCTTTTAATGGTTGCCGATTATGATGTAGAAAAAGCGGAAAAAGGAATTGTTTTTATTGATGAAATTGATAAAATCGCCAGAAAATCAGATAATCCGAGTATCACAAGAGACGTTTCCGGAGAAGGAGTTCAGCAGGGATTACTGAAATTGCTGGAAGGAAGTATTGTAAATGTTCCGCCACAGGGGGGAAGAAAACATCCCGATCAGAAATATATTCAGGTGAATACACAGAATATTCTGTTTATTGCAGGTGGAGCATTCGACGGGATCAAAGAGATCATCGAAAGAAGAATGAACAAGCAGGCAATTGGTTTCAGCTCAGAAAAAATCAATAAAACGGATGAAGACGAATATATATTAACGAATATTAATGCCATCGATCTTCGTTCTTTCGGATTAATTCCTGAGCTTTTGGGAAGATTCCCGATCATTACTTACCTGGATAAACTTACGAAAGAAACCATGGTAAGAATTATGAAAGAACCTAAAAATTCTATTGTGAACCAATTTATTGAGCTTTTTAAAATGGACGGAACAGATCTGAAATTTACAGACGGAGCCATTGAAAAAATTGTTGAAGAAACTATTGAAAAAGGTTTAGGAGCAAGAGGGCTGAGAGGAACTACGGAAAAAGTGCTTGAGGATTATATGTTTTCTATAGGGGAAGAAAAAGAAATAATATTAACGGAAGATAATATTTTTGTTAATACATAAAATATTTTTGTTTTTTAGTAAAAAAAACATAACTTTGCATTTGAGATATTGTATTAACACACAAATATTTATATACAATGAGAAAAAGTTTATTTGCTATTGGTTTATTAGCAGCTATTAATTCTGTTCAGGCGCAGAATGTTCTAGTACACGTAGATGATGCTGCTACTACGTATGTAAGTAAAGGTACACTTGTTTACAGTGGCGGTGGCCTACAGATGAAGGGATCTGGAATTGTAGAAAATCACGGTAACTTTATGGTTGACGGGACATCTACTGATTCTTTTAAAACTATTGATGCTTCAAATGTAAATAAAACTGAGGCAAATGGTGGCGGTAATTTTGTTAATAAGCTTAATGAGCCTACCGCTTATGCAACTTATAATACGAACAGTTCTTCCGCTACACCAGCTTATACTTACGGACAGCTTTTTATTTCCGGTATTCCTCAGACCAATATTACGGGTATTGTGGATCAGGAATATAGAGCAGTAAATCATGGAACCTATCAACAGATCGGTTTACCGTTTTATGATAAAACTGCTTCTACTCTTAGCGCAGAATTAGGTAAAACATTTACCAATGCTCGATATTCTAAAAACGAGATTCTTGCATACAGCAATCCAACAGTAGTTTCAATGAATGTAGATATAACTTCGAAACTTGGTGTTGCGAATCCGGGAACAGCATATTATATGCTCGGCGGATTAGGATTGGATGTAAGCAATACGACAAGAACACTTAAAGGTAGACCTTTAACGGATATCGGAACTACGGTTACTTTACAAAACGCAGGTAACGGTATTAATTTTGGTACCGGAGGAAGTGCTACGAATATGTATAACGAAAAATATTATACATATCTTCAGGATGGTTTCCATATTGGGAGTGGTGGTACTGCTTGGCAGGGTAACTATGGAAGAAATATTTATCAGTTTTCCAATCCGTTCCTTACTAATATAGATTTGTCTCAAATTGCAGTTAACGAAGGTGCTACAGTGGGAGACGGAATAAATCTTACAAAAATTCAGGGGGTAAGACTAGAAGTGTCGGGAGTACAGACTGCGAGTTCTACAGGTGGTTCAGGTGGTACTGGTTCCAGTTCATATAAATTTATTACATATCCATCAGGAGTTCCTACAGGTGATGTAGATTACACTGTGGTAAGACCTATGGGAACATTTGTAATTAAGCTATTGGACAATACTAGCGCAGATACTTTCAATTTTGCTAATCTTAGAAGGTTTAATTACTATTCGAGAGCCGCAAGTACAAACTATAATGTTGCAGCCAACAAGAACAGCAGCGGAACAGTAAAACAATTAGGTGTTATTGGTCTTGATGCAAACGGGAATGAGGTAGCACGTACTTACTACGTGGTTTATCCTAACGGTACAACTGGGCACTCTACCAATGCATTAACTCAGGTTACTTTGTCTTCCGGTGATATTTTAGGAACGTTTGAAGAAGATGTTAACGGAGGATATGATAATAACTATACAGGTCAGTACTGGCTTTATATAAACGAGGCAAACGAATTTAATTTCAAGGGCAAAAATATTAAGTTAGTTAATTATGACCTTAATAAGATTAAGTCTTATAAATTTGAAATTAGAGAAAATGCACAGCTAGTAGCTAATGGAACTCATGCCTTATCTACCGGAATTGGTTTCTACTATAAAGCTGCTAATGGTACTTTACAACAAGCACTGCAAGGAGGCGTTACTAGTGTTACAAACGCTGAATACGACCTTTACTATGGAGAACCAAATGTAGTTTTAGCAACAACCGAAACGAAATCTCCATCAAGAACTGTTGTTATTTACAATCCTGCAATCACGAACTACATTGTTAGATTCGATCCAAACTGGAAAAAAGCAGATATCGAAGTTTATGATATGAGTGGTAAATTAGTAATCTCTAAAAAGGCGGTGGAAACAACCAGAGATTTTGTGATTGAATTAGATCAGCAAATCAAAAATTCTTACGTGGTTAAAATTGTTTCGGACAAAGGAGATATTGTTAACACGAAAATCTTAAAATAATTGAATATGAAAACTATTAATAAACTAGTGTCTATCTTTTTTCTGTTTGCTGCAATGTTTGTCATGGCGCAGCCTCCTAATCCAACGGGAGGTAGTGGTACGGTAGGACCGGGTGCCACCGCTTCGCCAATAGACATGTATGTGTATGCATTAGGAATTATTGCTGTTTTATTTATAGCATTTTTTACTAGAAGATATACAGCTAAGAAAGCATAAAATTTTATTAAAATAATATTAAACTCTCTGATTACTCAGAGAGTTTTTTTATTTTTACGTTATGAAAAAAATTTTTACAATATCAGCTTTAGCAGCTGCATTTTCATTACAGGCTCAGTTTACTGTCTCCATTCAGGCTCCTGCCGATTTTAAAGATCAAGACGCAATTTTATATACTTTAAATGGTTCTAAGGATATTATTGTAACCAAAGAACAAAGTAAAAATAATGTATGGACTTTTAAATATCCCAAAAATTATATGGGAATGATGAAAGTTTATTTTCCCAACTCCAATAATACTTTCAATTTCATTTCAGAAAATAAAAATGTAAGTGTTAAGCTTGAAACACAGGCTAATAAAATAAAAGATATTGTTTATCTTGATGAGGTAAATGATCTTATGAGTAAACTTCAGGAAGGTTCACAAAAGAAGGAACTTATTTTGCCTGCTTTAGCTCAGATCAAAGAATATTATAAAGACAATACGGAGTTTGGAAAGGCATTAAAGACTGAAATAAACAGACTTTCGGGAAATTCTTCGGGAATAGACCAGACACAGCATCCATTCATTTATTATTATAATACAAATTACAGCAAATTTTTGTCTAATGATGCATCTAAAAAAGTTGCTCAGGACGAAATCATTAATTTTTTAGATAAGTCTAATGATATGCTGGAAACTTCCTCATTACTTAGACCGGTTTTAGTAAGTTATCTGAATTCAGGTGGAAATACCAATGTTACAGCATCTGTAGATAAACTTTTAGACAGGTTAAAAGTAGAAACTCCTCGCGGGCAGACCGTACTTTCTGAGTTAATTGATATTTTTGATGTGTATGATATGCAGGATTTTAAGGATAAATATCTCAATCTGGCTAAAAATCTTAAATGTACCATTACAGACAGACTTGCTTCAACTTTGAAATCCAACGCAAATGTTGAAATGGGAGCAGTTTTCCCTAATTATAAGTTCAATTCACCCGTTAATACTACCGCTAAATCTTTACAGGATGTAAAGGCTGATAAAAAGGTCGTTATTTTCTGGTCTTCCACATGTTCTCACTGTGAGAGTGAACTTCCTCAATTATTGGCTAAATATAACGATTTAAAGGCTAAAAACGTTCAGGTTGTAGGCTTGTCTCTGGATGTAGATAAAGATTCTTATTCTAAAAAGATTACAGCATTTCCATGGATAAATGACTCCGAATTGAAAGGATGGAACAGCAGTTATGTAGATACATATAATGTTCATGCAACTCCGACGTATTTTATTTTAGATGCTAACAATAAGATAATCAGTAAACCAGAGCATGTTGGTGATGTTTTGGAATATTTTAAGTTAAAATAAATTTGGAGGTAGTAAATATTTTTGTATATTTGCACCACCAAAACGGCGAGGTAGCTCAGTTGGTTAGAGCGCAGGATTCATAACCCTGAGGTCACGGGTTCAATTCCCGTCTTCGCTACAGATGAATAAAAGGTTTCAGGATATTTCTGAAACCTTTTTATTTTATGATTGTCGAACTTTTTTATCTATAAAAAAAGCCAGTTGTATATAACTGACTGCAAAAATAAACCGAAACAATTACGTTTCGGTTTCTATATTCTGTATTAGCTTTGATATCCTAGCAACTTCCTCATTTGATAGAAAAAGCGTTCGATTAACCTCAAATCCTGAGTGACAATCTCGGCATTGCCTTTTAACTCTTTATCAAAAACTAAATTTTTGTTATAACTGGTCTTTAATCCTTTCGGGAGAAGTACATCTACATAATAATTTCCTTCTTTATCGGGAGAAAGAGAGATATTCTGCACTTTTCCTTCCACGATTCCATATTCCTGATAACGGTAATTATCGAGCTTAATTAAAACCTTTTCACCCGAAGCAATCTTACCTGAGTTGGTAGCCGGAACAGACATTCTGCCGACTAATTTTTCCCTGTTTTTAGGAAGAATGGATAGAACGGCATCTCCGGCTTTAATAAACTGGTTTTCGCCGAAAAACTGCTGAAAACTTGCAATGCCGTCTGTATTCGAAATAAGAAGATAGTTTTGTTCCCATTGTTTCAGGGATTTTCTCAACTGTTCAAACAACTGTAAAGTCTGGGTAGAGTAGTTGATCTTGTCTTTTTCTGTATTAATGGCAGTTCCGCTTTTTGTTTTATTTAAATTAGAAATTCCTTCTTCCATCTGTGAAAGAGAAATATTAATGTTTTCTAAATTCTGTTGCGCCTGTATATATTTTATTTTCTCGTTTTCAAGTTCCATGGAAGAGATAACTCCCTGGTTGAATAATTCCTGAGAACGGATGTAGTTTTTTTTGGTTAGCTCATATTTAGCCTGCTCAAGATTTTTTTGCTGTTTGGTAGTAGCAATTCTTACCCTGTATTCGGAAAGGCTTTGATTGGCGGCTAGATTTTCCGGCGCATAAGGCTGCAATCTTGTAAATAAGGCTTCATCCTGAAATGCTTTTGCAAAACCATTATAATCTCCCTGAAGTTCTCCCAGTTTGAAATGGGAGGTTTCGGTTAGTGGAAACGATGATAATTGATTCGGAGATAAAGAATCGATTATTTTTTTTAATGCAAGAACATCTTTGTAGTTTGCAGAAGACTGCATGACCATCAATACCTGATCTTTTTTAACTTCCTGATGATCTTTGATGAATATTTTTTCAATTTTAGAATTGGTTCTGGCTTCTAATTTTTCAGGTGGATTTTGTGAAGTCACAATAATTGGCGCAGGAATGAATTCCGGATATTTTATAATATAACTCATGATTAGTATCAGTACCAATATTAGAAATATAATGGTATTCCCCCATCGGATCATCCAATGAGGAGGCTGGGTAAGAATATCCTGAACACTTTCAGAACGAAGCTCAATATTATCTAAAATGTCTTTTTCCATACTTTAATATAAGCAATCTTCCGTTAAGAAGATTGCTATTGTTATACATCAGATTTAAATTGAAATTTAAAATTTTTAATTATTCGCAGATTTGCGGAGAGTACATATTCTGATGAATACATGCACTTCTTTTTGCGCACCACATAAGGTTGCAGCCACAATCATACGGTTCTCCCGGAAGTGGTGGTTCTGGCGGGAAATATGCTCCGCAATCGTTTAATCCTCCTCCTTTAAGATCTTTTAAATCTTTTCTTGTTAATTTTTTTAAATTTTTCATAATTAAAATTTGTTTTAGTTTGTATGACAATTTTCTGCACTGTAAAAGTTCATGTGTACACAGGCGGACATTTTTTCGCACCATGCAAGATAATTGCATCCGCAGTTATAAGGCTCTCCCGGCATGGGAGGATCTTGTGGGAAATAATCTCCACAATCTCCGCCGCCTAAACCTTCACCCGAAAATCCACCTCCGCTTCCTTTCAGATTTTTTAGATCTTTACGTGTTAATTTTTTTAGATTTTTCATAGTAATTTTGAATGTGATTTAAATTGAATTATTGGCAAATCGGCGGATAATAATTCCCGTTAATATCCATACACGATTTTTCCTCTACAATATACCATCCGGTACCGCCGCAGTGGCAATAATAAATAGAATCGTCCGGATATGTTGGACCCCCTGCTCCCTTTACATTTTTAAGATGTTCTCTTGTTAACTTCTTCATGTTTTTCATAAAATAAATTGATTTTTGTTATTTACTCCTACTCTGTAAGCTTTTCGGATTTCGCTGTATACCTAAAATTTAATTTCCAAGTTCTAACTGATTCTTCACCAGTCTGTAATATTCTCCTCTCAGAGCAACCAATTCTGCATGGTTTCCTTCTTCCACTACTTTTCCTTTATCCAAAACAATAATTTTATCGGCATGTTTTACGGTGGAAAGCCTGTGGGCTATCACAACTGCTGTTTTTCCTTTGAAGAACTGTTCGAGATTTTCCATGATTACTTTTTCATTGTTTGCATCCAAAGCTGAAGTTGCTTCATCGAATAAAATATAATCAGGAGATTTATAAACCGCTCTTGCAATGAAAAGTCTCTGTTTCTGACCACCGCTCACTCCCAAACCTTCATTTCCTATTTTTGTGTTGTAGCTTAAAGGTAACTCTTCTATGAATTCTTTAATGTTTGCAATTTCTACGGATCTCCTCAATTTTTGCTTATCCACATAATCTTCACCTACGGCAATATTATTGGCAATAGTGTCATTAAAAACATAGCCTTCCTGCATCACCACTCCGCAATGGTCTCTCCAGAATCTCGGAGAAATATTGTTAAGCTTTGTATTCCCCAATCGAATTTCTCCCTGAGAAGGTTCGTAGAATTTCATTAAAAGTTTTAAAAGTGTCGTTTTTCCGCTTCCGCTGGCTCCAACAATGGCCGTCGTTTTCTGAAAGGGAATGCTGAGGGTAAGATTTTCAAATACGGGAACATCTGAACCTGTGTATCTGAACGAAACATTTTCCACCAGAATGTCTTTTTCCGGAATTTCGTGGGAATATTGCTCTTCCTTATTCTCCTCATCATCCTTATCATGAATTTCACCCAATCTTTCCAAAGAAATTTTAGCATCCTGAAATTGTTTAATGAAATCAATTAATTGAAGCAATGGACTGTTTAACTGCCCGATGATATACTGAACAGAAAGCATCATACCTAAGGTAAGATTTCCGTCAAGTACCAGTTTTGCCGAAAGAAAACTCACAAAAATATCTTTCATCTGATTGATGAAGTTTCCTCCTACGGACTGCCATTGTTCCAAAGACAAAGATTTTATTCTCAGCTTGAATAATTTAACCTGAAGAAATTCCCAATCCCATCGTTTCTGTTTCTCGGCATTATGCATTTTAATTTCCTGCATCCCGTTGATCAGCTCGATCACTTTACTCTGTTCCTGGGAAACCTGTGAAAATCTTTTGTAATCGAGTTCTTTTCTTTTGCTCAGGAAAAAACTGATCCATCCGATATAAGCCGCTGCTCCGATAAGATAAACGATAAACAGCCTGTAATCATAAAATAACAGTACAATACTAAAAATAATAAGATTGACCAATGAAAACAGGGTGTTCAGCGAAGAACTTGTGAGAAGCTGCTCGATTCTGTGATGGTCATTAATTCTCTGCATGATATCTCCCGTCATTCTTGTATCGAAGAAACTGATCGGAAGCTTCATGAGTTTGATAAAGAAATCGGAAATAATAGAAATATTAATCCTTGCTGAAAGATGAAGCAAAATCCAGCTTCGGATCATTTCAATTCCCATTCTTCCCATAAAAAGCATCACCTGTGCCAAAAGGACAAGATAAATGAAATTGAGATCCTGATTCTGAATACCAACATCGACAATACTCTGGGTAAGGAAAGGGAAAATCAGAGAAAGTAAACTTCCTGCCAAAAGTCCTACTGCGAGCTGGATAACCAGCGATTTATACTTTAATACATATTTTGAAAGAAAAGAAAAACTGGCTTTACTTTCCTGATCATCAAATTCTGTCTGAAAAAAAGCAGGAGTTGTTTCTAAAATAAGAACAATACCTTCTTCTGTTTTCTCATTGGCATTTTCACCGATCCATAACTTGATGAATTCTTCTCTGGTATAAGTAATCAATCCATAGCCCGGATCGGAAACATAAACTTTGTTGTTTTTGTCTATTTTATAAACAACCACGAAGTGATTTTTATTCCAGTGGACAATACACGGAAGAGGAACTTCCTCCGCTAAAGATTCGAAATTAATCTGAACTCCCAAAGAGCGGAAACCAAGGTCTTCCGCTGCATCACTCAATCCGAGTAAACTGCTTCCTTCCCTTGTCGTTTCAGAGAGGTTACGAATTTGTTGGAGCGAGATACTTTTGCCATAATGTTTGCTTACAATACGAAGGCAGGTAGGACCGCAGTCTTTAGAATCTGGTTGGCGATAGAAAGGAAAAGATTTCAATGATTGACGTTTTTATTTATAAATAAGTTGCCGCCGGTAAGACGACAACTATTTCTTTGTAAAAGTTTTGACTTTTATGAGTAGCAATACTTATTGCAAATGCCTTCGCAGGCTAAAAGAACAATGTCTGGATTTAATATTTAATAAATTTGGATCCACTTGACATTCAGCCATTAGCTGAAATTAATAACAATATCTATTACAATAGCGAATGCAAAATCCTCCAGAGTCAGGATCATTTGTACATTCAGATTGCGAGATATAGCACTTTACAGAAGCAGCCTGTCCTTCAGCGCATTCTTTAGTAATTCCTCCTTTTACAGATTTCAAATTTTCTCTTGAAAGTTTTTTTAGATTTTTCATGATATTTTATATTTTAATTGATTTTTTAAAAAGTGACGCATTGCCCGTCAACACGACATCCAAAGTCATCAGTTCCGCTTAAGCATGGAGTAAACCCTCTGGAGTTACAAAACTTTGTATGTTCTTGTGTATATCCTCCTTTTACAGATTTTAGATTTTCTCTTGAAAGTTGTTTTAGATTTTTCATAATATTAATAATTTGTAGATTTCCTACTCTCTTTAAGCTTTTCGGATTCCGCTTTAAATTTTTCCTAAATTAGTGAATTTTGTATTACCAAAATTAATTATTAATTATATTTCTTCGTCTTCAGATAATTCATCAATAAAATAGTAAATATCTTCACGATCATATTTATCCGGGAACTGATAGCCGTTGATCAAAATGATTGGTGTAAAATTTAATCCTGCATTTCTGTTTTCTTCAGACATTTCTACAAGCGGAGTCAGGTCTTCCTGAGTGGAAGTAATTCCTGCTTTTTGTCTTACTTTGTTTTCATCTTTATTTTCAAACCAATATTCTATAAGATGCAGAAACTCCTGTGATGATTTGTTTCTGTAGGTATACATGAAATCTGAAATCAGATTGGTGAATTTCTCATTCTGTTTATCCGGAGAATAATTAAATCTCATTTGTACAGAAATCTCATTTGGATATTTTGTAAGCAAATTCTCAACAATTTTGTGAGCATCTTTACAAAATCCACAGTATGGATTTGAAACAATTGATAAGTGCAGTTTGGCATCTTTACTTCCTACAAAAAAAGTTTCATTATCAGAAAATGTTACTTTTTCGTTTTCTAAAAGTTCTCTTTTGAAAAGTTCATAATTTCTTTTAAATCTTAAATTTTTTGCGTTTGATTTTTGTAGTGTTTCTTTTTCTTCAAGCGTGTTGTTAAGGTATAACACCATTGAAAACACAGCAATCCACAAAATAATACCAAGCAAAGCTGTTTTCAGATCAAAAGATATAAGCGGAAAAAGTAAAACACTGATTAAGATCTGAGCTGTTAAAACAGAAATAATTAAAAGACATACACGGCAGAAAGTTTTTTCAACAAAGCCCTGAACATACAATGAATAGCCGATTGCAATAACAGAAGCAAATGTGAAACCTTTAATAAGAAGCGAAGTTACAGGAAGAAATAATCCTAAAATGGTAAGACCAACAAAATAGATCAGGGAAAAATCTGAAAACTTAAGCCCTAAAATACTTGTTTTATCCTGAGTAATGATTTTGTTGCATGAATTTACAGCCTGATTTCCTGCAGTATCGCCACAAATACTTCCGATAACGGTAGAAGTATTTCCAAATTTCTGGTTAAAAAGTTCTAAAGAAATATAAACTCCAACCAGCGATAAAACGTTGAACACTGCTTCATACCATGCTAAATTAATTGCGGAATAAATTAGAACGACCGCAAAAATAGCATAAATAAAAGGTTTATAACTCGTCACGGTTTTTTGCTCCACTTTATCTTTTTCAAAAAGTAAAACAAAGTCTGTCGATTTTTTGTGCAGTTCTTCTTTATTTAACGTCTTTGCTTTATCTGAGTAAATAGAATATTGTGTGCCGTTTTTTTTAACGAGCGAAAACGAATTATCTACTATGGTAATAAACTCTTCAGGAAGTTCATCCCAATATTCTTTATCTAATTCGTAAGCATCATTACGTACGCCCATGAAATTTAACGTATCGCTGAAAGCCAGAGCAGAAGGATAATTTGGGTGTGAGTTGAACTGAAAAAGGAACTCCTGTTTGTCGAGTTTTAGATAGTTAATGAGTTTGTCCAATAGCATATTAATATTTTTCATTAAAAATAAGCAGATGTTTGAAAAAAACAAATACTTTTTTCATTTTAACGTGATTTATGTTTATTTTATTGCTTGTGAGTATATTATATTCAATTTTATAAAGAATTTGAATCTTTTTACTTCTTATCATCGATAAAATCCAGCAAATCTTTCTCTGAGGATAGACCGACAGTAGACCTTAAAATCTTAGAATTGTTATCAAGAAGAACAGTATATGGAATCGCACCATTTAATCTGAAATGCATCTGAATTTTTTCATAGTTTGGATCTTTTCCATTGATGATGAATTGCTTCCAATCCATTTTTTCTTCATTGAGTGCTTTTTTCCATGCATTTTTATCTTCATCAATTGAGATGGAAATAAATTCTAATGATTCATCTTTTTTACTGTAGATGTTTTTCAAAAGAGGGATTTCCTCTCTGCAAGGTCCGCACCAACTTGCCCAGAAAACAACCAGATGCTTTTTATATTTTGAATCCAAAATAGCAGATTTCTCACCGCTGATATTTTCCAATGATGGAAGCGATGTATTTTTCTCGGTGTATCTTTTTTTGTTGTAGGCGGATAAATTTTTAAAAGTTGTACTTTGAGTAATTTCTCCTTTGAAGAGTTTTAAAAATTTGTCAACCTGTTCTGGAGCAAAACTATTTTTATTCTCATTAATTTTATCTAATAAATAATATGAAAATGGGTATTGTTTTACTTTATTTTCTATAATATTAATGATTGATGGGGTTGCATCATCAAAATTAAATATGGGATCACCCGAATTAAAAAAAGCAGTTGTTTGTTCTCCTATTTTTAATTTTGGGCTGTAAACAAATATGACATCTTTAGGAGGCATTATATTGGTAGGCTTATATTCTGCAATACTTCCGTAAACTTCAATTAAAGGATCAGTCATAAAAACAGAAGATCCCCATTTAGGAACATTAGTTGGAAACCCGAAAACTCGTTTCACGTTTTTTTTATCAATGTGAAATATTCCAATATACTCTGGAATATTTGATTGGTTCTTATATTTTAACTCAAATTTCCCATTAGATGTAGGTATGCTATCTAATTTATTTAGCATGGATTCTTTGAATATATATAATGTTCCATCTGGTAAATTAGGAATATTACCTTTGATTATGGTTTCATTTCGATTCTTTGAGCAGGATATAGCTAAAAAAAAAGCGAAAAATATTAAATTAAAAAAATTCCAATTCATATTTATTGTATAAGAGATGCTGTCTCAAAATACTTTTGGCAGTTCAAAATAATAATTTATTTAACTATAATGAATCTTCATTAGTGTTTTTTAAAACAGCATCTTTTTTAGTTTTTAGCAACGTGAAACACCTCCATTTGAACTTAAAGGAACATCTCCTAAACCTGCATTACAAAAACTATGCTTAACAGGAACTGATAACTCATCTGTTATTGGCACCATTGTTATTGTATAATTACAAGTTCCAGGGTAATTTATCCATGTTCCGTTAGGAGCTTGAATAGATAAGGTACATGCCTTTCCTCCATTAATTTCTTTCAAATCATTTCTCGAAAGTTTTTTAAAATTTTTCATTTGTTCATTTTTTTTGTATTAAATAATTTATTTTGTCATACAATCCCTGACATAGGGTTTTACTGATCACTTTTTCATCTATATCTGTACATATATAAATGAATTTTTTAAAGCGCTTTATCAATATTGATTTTCAAAACTATGAAAAAATATCTCACGACGAATGGATAAAAATTGCAATTTTCTTGCAATTTTTTTGCAGATTTTGCGTTTGGTTTTTTATAAATTTGCAAAATAAACACGGAGGATGATACAACAAAAACTAAAAGACCTTAGAAAACAAAGAAAACTATCTCAACAAGCCATAGCAAAAATATTATCTACAGATCCTTCCAGCTATTCGCGTAAAGAAAATGGGAAATCAAAAATTTATGATGACGAATGGGAGAAACTGGCAAAAGCTCTTAATGTTTCTGTTGATGATATCAAAGAATCTGAGTTTTCAGAAATTGTTTTTAATGATAATTCAAGCTTTAACGATAATTTTGGAAATCATAAGTCAAACTATAATATACTGAATTCTGTTCTAGAAAACTTAGAGGATTATATTTCTCTGCTTAAAAGAGATATAGAATTACTTAAAAAAGAAAATGAGATTTTAAAATCTCAGAAATAATTCAAAGATATTTTCTGATTGTATTTAGTTAAAAATTGAGAAGCAAAAGATACTTCTCAATTTTTTTTATTTTGTGAATTGCTTTTTAAAGTGATAAAAGAAAGTGTTGTTAGTAAAATAACATCGGACACCCTTTATTTTTAAGATCAAAAAGTTTAAATCTTGATTAATAAAGGAAAATTTAAAGAATATTAAATTAGAATTTTGTGTGTTCTGTAGAAATTTATTCTGAATCCAAACAATTTTATATGAACTCATAAAAACTTAAAAATTCATAAAGTTTTCATAAAGTTTTTAAAAAAAGTAAAATTACTTTTGTATTTCTGAAAAATATCGTACTTTTACATCGCCTTGAATGAGGGAACAAGTCAAGGTAATAAATTTTTTTTCATCATTTGTGTTTTTAGAATCGTATCGCCTGATACGATTCTTTTATTTTTCAGATCTCTTCATAATTCAGTAGAAGATCAATAAAATAGGAGTAGGTAACTGATCCTTCCTGTTGATTGCTTTTCAGGAAAAGATTATTTGTAAAGCCGAAAAAGTCGTCCAGCAATCCCTGATGTTTTAAGACAAAAGCCTTTTCATTAGCTCTGTCTTTTTTCATGGAAGCAGAATAATTCTTCAGAACAGATTTTACAAATTCAGGATCTTTATCTGCTATAAAATTCAGCAGGCTTTTTAAAGTGAAATATTCTGTGCTGTACCGAAGATCTGTATTTTCCGAATGAATTCCGATAAGATATCCCACAAAATTTGCTTCCTGCTCTCTTGCGAAACCAAGCTGATGTGAACTTTCATGAGCAGAAGTAAAAGGAATTAAACTGGGAGGTAATTGTGAGTTATATTGTGCTTCCGCTGTGAACGGATTGTAATATCCCAGAATTCCGGTAAAATTCATGATGTTTTTAAATAAGCTCGGCTTAAATGAATTAATGTCACAAGCCCTTTTATCTGAAATGCTTTTCGGAAGCTTTGTCTGCTGATAAAGAATTTCTCCCTGAACAGCTTTTAAATCTTTTATGATAAATATTCCGTTTTTATTTTGGGAAGTGAGTTTTCGGGTTTCCTTACATAGCGCAAGATATTTTAACGAAAGTAATTTGGCTTTTTCAACAGTTGGTTCTTTCTTGCTGGAAAGTTTCTCAATAACGGGAGTCTGAAAGTATAGCATCCCCCAAAATATCTGGTAACAAAAATAGAAGATGTTTATGCTCACTAACATTTTTAATAAAGAAGAATTTCTGCGTTTCTTTTTAAATGATGTAATAATACAATACAAAAGAAAAATTCCCAACAAAATATAAAGCACATCTCCAAAGGAAAAAGGTATCCACGAAAAGATAATCTGATGAACTGATTTCTGGATTTCAAATAAATTTTCAAAAAAAGAAATCATGATTGCAGATTTCGAGAAGGCATAAAACAAAAGAAATTGGGCAAGTAATAAACCTGCCCAAAACCTTTTTTTATATCGTATTTCTGTTTTCTTAGTGACCACTTCCTTTCGTGATTTTGTCAAGATCAATTCCCTGAGATTTCAATATTCCGCTTACTCTTACTGCATAGAAAGCAAGATAAGCAAAACAGATTACACCTACAATATAGCTGAAGTGAATATTCGTCATATCGGCAACATACCCCTGAATGAAACTTACAATTCCTCCTCCCATAATCATCATGATCAGGAAGCCTGAACCTTGGTTGGTGTGTTTTCCAAGCCCATTGATTGCAAGAGCAAAAATACACGGCCAAAGCGTAGAGCAGAATAAACCTACACTTGTAAAAGCGTACACGGAAACCATTCCGGAAGTAAACATTCCTATAAGTAATGCAGTGATTCCTGCAACCGAGAAGATCAAAAGCATTCTTGCCGGATTTCCTTTACTCATAATATCGCAGATAATCATCGCAATAATAATCAATCCGTAAACATAGAAATGAGACAGATCGTGCTTTGCAATGGCATTTACCAATAAGAATACACCAAATGCAAGATAAGGAGCTAAAAATCGTAAGATTTTTTTGAAACCTGCACTTACATCAAAAGCTTCAACCGCACCTGTCCAACGACCAATCATCAAAGAAGCCCAATATAAAGAAATATAAGGTGCCACGTCTTTCGTTTCAAAATTTAAACTTTTTTCCATATAGGCAGGAAGGTTAGAAGCGGTAGAAACTTCTACACCTACATAAACGAAAATAGCAATCATTCCTAAAATTAACTGAGGATATTGAAAAGCAGATTTTCTGTGGTCTCCTTTTACCATATCATCCTTAGTTTCTGTATTCGTAGGTGTTATAGCGGGAAGCGAAGAAAATTTAAGCATGATTGCAACCAAAACAAAAGCTACCCCCAGAATAAGATAAGGAACTTTTACACTTTCAACACTTACATCATTATTCGCTGCTGCTGCAGAACCGAAAATAGCAAAAGATACAATCAGTGGACCGATCGTTGTTCCCAGATTATTAATTCCTCCTGCCATTGTTAATCTTTGAGAACCTGTTTCAGAAGGTCCAACTTCAATGGCTAAAGGATTGGCTACAATCTGCTGTAGCGAAAAGCCTAATCCCACAATAAATAATCCGGAGATCATTAAAGGGAAAGAATGTGTATTAGCAGCAGGATAGAACAGTAAAGTTCCCGCTGCGGAAATAAGCAGTCCTACGATAAGACCATTTTTATAACCAATTTTATTTACCAAATCCTGCTTTAATCCCGCAGAGATCAGCATATAAATTAAAGAGCCGACTGTATATGCCACATAGAAGCATATCTGTACAAGCATACTTTCGATTTGAGATAAATTAAAGGCTTTTTGAAAAACCGGGATCAAAATGTCATTACTTGCCGCCACAAATCCCCAGAAAAAAAATACAGTAACCAATGGGATAAATTGTCCCCAATTAGTTTGTTTAGAATAATTTGACATATTTGTTGAAAATTTCTGAAAACAAATATATATTATTTCTATTAATTATAGTGTTGTAAGAGTGTTTTTTTTATTGTCTCAAAAGAAGATAATTTAAGATCTCTTGGTGAATCTGACGGATCTAAGACACCGTTATAATATACTTTTGCTTTGCCGGGATAACCTTTTGAGTTGTCAAATGGGAAAATTTCCTTTAATCCGATGAAAGTAAAAACGACGATAGGAGAGTTGTGTTTTGAAGAAAGTGTAAATGCACCATCTTTGAATTCATCCAGAATAATAGAAGTATCATCCGGAACACCGCCTTCAGGAAAAATAACAATGCTGTTTCCTTCTTCCATTTTTTCGGCACATCTGCGGTAGACATCGGCGCGGCTTCTTGCACTTTTCCGGTCTACCATTACACAGATCCTTTTATATATAGTACCGAAAATCGGAATTTTTACCAGTTCTTTTTTTCCTACAAAACAAATAGGGTGATCTGCACATAAAATGCACATCAGCATAATATCCATAATTGAAGTGTGATTGGATATGAAAACGTACTGTTGATTTTTGTCCAGTTTATGATCAGAAAGTTTTGTAAGATCATATCGAAGCCCCATCCCGAAAAACATACAGTAACTCCACCACCGTACAAACCGGTAAGCATATTTATAATGCTTTTTATTAAATGATAAAATATAAACGGGGATTCCGAAAAGGATGGTGAAGACAAATGCCAAAATCAGCATCCAGAATCTCCAGAGGTAATTTAAAACTTTCGTCACAGCCTATCCTTTAAAGATTACTTTTTTCTTGATGGAATAATTTAAAACCGAAACCAGAAGAATAGCCGCAATTTTACTGATCATTTCCGGACTCAGAGTATAAATAATCAAATCTATATTATCCTTAAATATGTAGCTGTAGAAAATCTGGAAAAAACCGAGACTTAATAAAGTCGAAATAAAAGAAACCATCATAAAATATGCAAATTCTTTTCTTTTGGAATGTTTTCCTCTTTCGAAAACAAACCAGATGCTCAGGAAATAATTGGAGATGATTCCGCAGCTTGTGGAAAAAATATTGCTCAGCGGATAATGGATTCCGTGGAAATTGGTTTCGCGCGGAAAAAACTGAGGAAGGGAAGTGCTGAAGAGTTTAAAACTCCCGATTTCCACAACCGCACTGAGTCCTCCTGCAATGATGAAGAACAAAACCTGTTTCTGACGTAGTATTAAATCTCTCATCCGATTTTTATGATATGCAAATTTATAATTATATGTTAAACCGATAAAAAAAGATGTTAAATATTTTTTTAGATTCAAAATTATTTCTAAATTTAATTTTCAGAATGATGTAAACCTGACCTGATAATAAATTCATTTTCAACTATTTGTGTTGATGGTTTTTTCTATCTTGTAATGCGCGATTAGAAGCATACGATCAAAAAATTTTACGACCACATTTTAACAATATTTGTATGAAACGTCAAAACAAATACAGAAAATTCCAGCTTCAGCAGCAAAATATTGAAGCTCTTGAAAGAGAAAATTCACGCTTCAAACGTGTCTATTCCGAGTATGAAAATATGTCTAATGAACTATGGAATCTTGAAAATGCAACAGACGAACCTGTTCCCGATGACTTCATCAATGCCATGATTCTTCAGACCTCTTATCTGGAAGATGAAATTGAGGATTGGCTGATCCAGTTTAACGATAAAAAGACAACAGACATAAAACAATAACAATGCATCTGGAAAAAAATTACTGAAAGAGAGCTTTACCAATTAGTGGGCTCTCTTTTTGTTTGTTCTATGTTCATTTTAGTTTGTACAAAAAAGAGTACAGATTTGCTATACTATAAATAACACATATGTCATGTTCAGAATCCATCATCTTACAAGATAAATTCATAATTTAGCATCCTTAAACTAAAATGTAAAATATGGTTGCTATTGTTGATAGTGGTTCTACAAAATCCGACTGGGTAATTTTGGACGATTTTAAAAAGGTCTTTCTGAAAACAGAAACCATTGGTTTCAACCCAAACTTCATCAACAAAGAACTTATTGTTCCTGAAATTGAAAAAAATACAAGTCTTAGCACCGTTAAAAATTCGGTCACAAAAATTTATTTTTATGGTTCCGGATGTGG
The DNA here is from genome assembly GCF_037149975.1 of Chryseobacterium sp. VD8. Lineage (NCBI taxonomy): Bacteria > Pseudomonadati > Bacteroidota > Flavobacteriia > Flavobacteriales > Weeksellaceae > Chryseobacterium > Chryseobacterium sp. VD8. Next base: position 33,917 of record NZ_JBBCQL010000013.1, read on the forward strand.
TGTTCAGCAAAATTGTGATATCATTATAGAAGAACTGGGTAAAGTATTTATCGGTGCAGAAATTATTGTTAAGGAAGATCTTACAGCAGCAGCTTATGCGGCTTACAGAGGAAAACCCGCAATTGTCTGTATTTTGGGAACGGGTTCCAATTCTTGCTATTTTAACGGAGAAACCATTAAAATTCAGTTGCCTTCTCTCGGATTTCTTGTAGGAGACGAAGGAAGCGGAAGCGCGATCGGAAAACAACTGGTAAGAAGATTCTTTATGCAGAAACTTCCCGCAGATCTCTCATCGGAGTTTGAAGAAACGTATAAGCTGACCGTAGAAGAAGTCCTGAAAAATATGTATCACACTTCAAGGCCGAATGCATATTTGGCAGATTTCAACAAATTTGTAGTGGAAAGAAAAGATCATCCGTATTTACAGAAAATGGTTCATGATGAAATGCTTAGCTTTTTTGATTATCAGGTTCTGCCTTATATGGAATCCAGACATGCTGAGATCAATTTCATCGGATCAATAGCCTATTATTACGAAGATATTTTACGTTCTGCAGCGGCAGAGCTTAATCTTACTGTGGGACAGATTGTTCAGAAGCCTATCGAAAGTCTGGTAAGCTACCACATTCAATATATATTATAATTAAAAACAACAAAATTCATTATATGTCAAGTAAAACCCACCGCGACGAAAAGAACTTTAATCAGGCGGCTTTAGATTATCATAAAGCCGAACCTAAAGGTAAGATCGAAGTGATCCCTTCAAAACCACACTCATCTCAGAGAGATTTGTCATTGGCGTATTCTCCGGGGGTTGCAGTTCCTTGTATGGAAATCCACGATAAGCCGGAAACGGTGTACGACTACACCGGAAAAGGAAATCTGGTAGCTGTTATTTCAAACGGTACCGCAGTTCTTGGTTTGGGAGATATCGGAGCAGAAGCTTCGAAGCCGGTAATGGAAGGGAAAGGTCTTTTGTTCAAAATTTTTGCGGACATTAACGTTTTCGATATTGAAATCAACGAAAAAGATCCTGATAAATTCATAGAAATTGTAAAAGGTATTGCTCCTACGTTTGGAGGAATCAACCTTGAAGATATTAAAGCTCCCGAAGCGTTTTATATAGAACAGAGACTGAAAGAAGAGCTGGATATTCCTTTGATGCACGACGATCAGCACGGAACAGCAATTATTTCCGCAGCAGCATTAATCAACTCACTTCAGATTGCCAATAAAAAGATCGAAGAAGTGAAAATGGTGGTGAACGGAGCAGGAGCAGCAGCCATTGCATGTACCAACCTTTATATTTCTCTTGGTTTGAAAAGAGAAAACGTCTTAATGTGCGACAGCAAAGGAGTAATCAACCATAAAAGAGAAAACCTCACTCCCGAAAAAATCGATTTTGTTGCTCATACAGATATCGAAACATTGGAAGATGCCGTAAAAGGTTCAGACGTTTTCGTCGGATTATCAAAAGGAAATGTAATGACACCGGAAATGTTGCTTAGTATGAACGAAAACCCTATCGTTTTCGCATTGGCAAATCCGGATCCGGAAATTGCCTATAATGTAGCAATTGAAACCCGTAAAGATGTCATTATGGCAACAGGAAGAAGCGATTATCCTAATCAGGTTAATAACGTTCTCGGTTTCCCTTACATTTTCCGTGGAGCATTGGATGTTCAGGCAAAAGGAATTAATGAAGCAATGAAACTGGCGGCTGTTCATGCCATTGCAGATTTAGCGAAAGAGCCTGTTCCGGAAGCAGTAATTTTAGCGTATAATATTCAGAATCTGCAGTTCGGAAGAGAATATTTTATTCCGAAACCGTTTGATAACCGTTTAATTACGAAAGTTTCAAGTGCTGTTGCAAAAGCTGCCGTAGAAAGCGGTATTGCCAGAAAAACAATTACAAACTTCGAAGAATACGAAAACAGCCTTCTTGACAGAATGGGAAGAGACGAGAAGCTGGTAAGAATGATGCAGAACCGTGCAAAAGCCAATCCGAAGAGAATTACTTTAGGAAACGCAGAAGAATACAATGTTCTGAAAGCTGCACAGATCTTATATGAAGAAGGAATTGCGTATCCGAGTCTGTTAGGAAATAAAAAATACATCAAAGAGCAGATGGAACATTTCGGGATCAATCTTGATATTCCGATTATTGATCCGAGCGATGACGACCAGAAAGAAAACAGAAAAAAATACAGAGAAACACTTTGGAAACTTCGTCAGAGAAAAGGAATGAACGAATATAAAGCAAAAAGATTCGTTCGCCAGAGAGATTATTTCGGTCCTTTGATGCTGAAACATGGCGATACGGACGGATTAATCGTTGGTTTCTCTAAAAACTATACTTCTGTTTTAAGACCTGTTTTAGAAGTAATTGAAAAAGATAAAGGGGTTGATAAAGTAGCAGCAATGATGATGATCCTGTCTGAAAAGAAACCCATTTTCTTCGCAGATACTTCCATCAATCAGAATCCTACAGCAGAAGATCTGGTAAATATTGCTAAAATGGCAGAGTTTACTGTAAAATCTTTTGCCATCGAACCGAGAATTGCCATGCTAGGATTTGAAAATTTCGCAGCCATCTCCGAAACTTCAAAAAAAGTAGCTAAAGCAGTAAGCATCCTTCACGAAAAATATCCGAAAATGGTCGTAGATGGAGAAATTCAGCCGGATTTCGCTATGAATTCAGATCATTTAAGCGATTATCCGTTCTCAAAATTAGGAACAACGCCTGCCAATACATTCATTTTCCCGAATCTTGAAAGTGCCAACTTATCCTACAAGATCATCAGAGGAATGAAAGTAGCACAGGTAATCGGACCAATTCTGATGGGGCTGAAACAGCCGGTTCACGTTCTGCAGATGCGTTCCAGCGTAGATGAGATTGTAAACCTTGCCACCATTGCGGTTCTGGATGCCCAGAGAAGAGAGAAAAAAGATAAAAAGTAAACAGAAGGTTAACAATATTTGAAACAATTAAAAGACTCCGGATTTCGGAGTCTTTTGTTTTTGGAAGCAATTGTTAAAATTATAGTTAAAAATTAAGTTAAAAATCATTCGCGCGTGAAATGAAAACATAACTTAGTTTAAATTACTATATTTGGGAGTTATAAAAATTAATAATGATATTTTCACTTCAAGGCATTGTTCAGGAACTTACGCCTACCTACGCAGTAATCAACGTACAAGGAGTTGGTTACTATGTAGGTATCAGTTTAATGACTTCACAGACCCTCACAACCAATAAAGAAACCTTTCTTTTTATTCAGCAGATTATTCGGGAAGACGCCCATTTATTATTTGGATTTAACACTCGTTCAGAAAAAGAAATGTTCAATCTGTTAATAAGCGTTAATGGAGTAGGAGCGGTTTCAGCACTTATTTTACTATCCACTTTAAGTCTTGATGAGATTGCTTCCGCAATATTATCAAAAAACAGCGCACTCATTCAGAAAGCGAAAGGAATCGGTGCAAAAACAGCTGAAAGAATTATTGTAGATCTTAAGGATAAAGTGCAGAAATACAGCGATCCGGAAGAAAATATTTCCACATTTGCAAATAATAAAATCAAGGAAGAATCGTTATCTGCATTAGAAGTTTTGGGCATTCCGAAGCGAATGAGTGAGAAGCTTGCAGATAAAATCATGAAGCAGGATTCTGATATTTCAGTAGAAGAGTTGGTAAAACAAATTTTAAAAAACATTTAACATTTGGTGGCGAATAATAAATATTTCAATATAATTCTGTTCCTGTCGTTTTTACTTGTGTCAACATTTACGTTTGCGCAGAGGCGGGCTACAGCAAAAGTAAGCGATACCGCAATTATCAAAAAAGATTATCAGTTGGCAGATCCTACACAGTATGAAGCCTACTATGATATAAAAACAGGAATGTATTTCG